>BNVF01000025.1 GCA_025997895.1 Spirochaetia bacterium | reverse complement strand
GCTCGACACGAAGGCGGGGTCGGTTACCCCTTTTTCTGGCTTGTCGCAAAAAGTCATGCCCGGCACTGCCCCGCCCACCCCGATTTGCAGTTGTGGTTTAGTTATACAGTTCAATAAATCACCATTTCCTTCGCAGAGAGGGAATGTGCTATTCACCACGGGCAAAAAATAGCCCATAAGCCCTCCCCATTGCTGCATTAGCGACTATTTTTTACTCGTGGCGGGTGACACATTCTACCTTACGGAGTAAAATTCCCTTTCCTTCTCAGCGAGGGAAAAAGTCATCCCCCTCAGCGAAGGGAAATGGTAATTGGCTGCTGTATACATAACCGGGCAAATGCAAGCGAAGGAGCCCTGAATCCCGGGGTGAATCGGGAGCGCACTTTGAAAAAATGTTAAAGGGCGGTCTGGGGTGGAAATCACCTCTTGAGCCGAGTTATTTTCGAGGTGAAAGGGGTGAGTTTCCGCCCCAGGCCGCCAAGTAAATTTTCCGTGCGCTCCCGGGGACAAATCAGGATTCAGGGCTCCTTCGCTTGTGGTAGTACGACAACGTAACAGTGCGACAAATTACCGCTTACCCTGTATAATGTATATACAAGAACCCATGGCTCAGACTTTACGGGACCGGCTGCTCCGGCTGCAAAATAAAAAGGTAACGCCTCCTTCGCCGCAGGAAAAAAACCGTGCCCCAGGGCCGCCTCGCCCATTTCAGGTGCCGCTCTGGGTTTCTGCGGGGCACCTGACCGTAAGCAGGACTTTCATCCTGAAACCGCATTTGGCTTTCCCGGCCGTTTTTCCCCCTGCCCTGACTATGGTCATTCCCGGTCTCACACTGCCTGCGCCTGAAGATTTGCTTTTTTTTGATTTGGAAACTACCGGACTCTCAGGCGGCGCGGGAACCATCGCCTTTCTCGCGGCTTTTGGCAGGCTTGTCCCCGCAGCCGGCGCCGGAGACAGCGCCGTACTTGAATTGCACGTAACACAATACCTTCTTCTGGATTATCCCGGAGAAAATGACTTTCTTGAAGCGCTGTTAGGTGAATTTGACAAAGAGAGGCGCCTTGTTGTAACTTATAACGGCAAAAGCTTTGATTCTCAAATTCTTAAAACTCGCTGCCTGATGAACGGTATGCGGCCGCCTGAATATCTCCATGCAGATCTGCTTCACCCGGCACGCCGTCTCTGGAAGCGGCTGCTTGCCGATTGTTCCCAGGGGACAATCGAGACCGAAATTCTGGGCATTGACCGTAGAGGCGATACTCCAGGTGCTCTGGCCCCGGAAATATGGTTTTCTTTTTTGAAAGACGGTGATACCGGCCGGCTCATGGATATTTGCGCCCATAACCGCAAAGACATTTTGGGCCTTGCGGCCATCTTTGCGCTCATGTCCCAAATCGCGTCTGATCCTTGCGGTATGCTTAAAACATACCGTTACGATGTGGAGATGCTGGCTCTTCGCTGGCGGGATCTCGTTCGAAAGGAACAAAGTGTATGCGAAACTTGTGAAGCAGGGGGAAACGCGGCCCTTGGACAGAAACTTTTACGCTTTGCGGCCCGGAAAAAGAATTGCCCCCAGGCCGCCTTTGCCTATGCCCTGGATCTGTTGCGCGGCGGCGGGTATACCGAGGGGAGAAAAAGGCTTCTTGCCATTGTCTCCGCCGGTTACCCTGACGATTTACGGGCTGCGTCTTTGCGCGCGTTGGCAATAGATTCCGAATGGCGGATCGGCGATTTGACAGAGGCACTTGCGCTGGTGAAGCGGGGCCTGGAGCTGCTTCCGGCGGAGAATATCAGGCGGGCGGAGTTTGAGAGGCGTGAAGAGCGATTGAAGAGAAAGGTATTAAGGATGGAGTTATGACATTGGCCAGATACGACAGTAACGTTGTATGCAGGGTTGAAACGATTCCCGCAACAGCACTCGTGAAAAGTTTTCAGACCCGGCGGGAAGATCCATGATCACCTGCTGAACGTTTTCGCTGCCGGCTTTTTCAAGGAGACGCTGGAGCAGGGCTTCGCCAAGGCCGAGACCGCGGTATTCGGGATTCACTTCAAGGGCGCGTATGTGTAGGGCTGCAGCGGTGCTATCGCATACTGCGGAAATAGAGCCGGCGAATTCACCGCCTGCGCTTTCCACCACAACGCAGAGATCTCCGGGGAATAGCCAGGGACTTATCTGTTCAAGCATGGCGGCGTTTTTCCCCTGGGATATACTTACCTGGCGGTGCAGTTCAAGCGCAGCTTCCCGGTCCGCAGGGGCGGCTTCGCGGAATTGAAAATCTTCCAGTACCAGGCTTTTGGTGTCCTCAGGCTCGCTGCCTATTAGCGCCATGCCCCAGGATTCGCGAAGGGCGTTATACCAGCTTATCACCTCACGCTTCATTTCACGGTCTTTGTATCTGAACCACTGTTTTTCAGTTTCAGGGTACTGGCTCAAAGCGTCTTTAAATGCCCGGAATACGCCCTTACCGCGATTCAGGGCTGCGGAGAGTTCTTCCCGTGCCGCAGGGTTGCGCAGCCCTGCGGTAAAATGCTCCATAAGACGGTAGCCGTTGGAGGGACTCCAATCGGGAAGCGAAACATAGCGATCCTCATCAGCTTCGGCGGCTTCCTCGTCATAGAATTCGTCGTTTTCGCTGTTTACAACCATTGCCTCCTGGGTGTCCAGCAGGAATCCGCCGTTCTGATCTTCCATGACGAATAAGATGTCGTCTATAAGGGCGTCTGTTAATTCAAAACTCATACCCCATTATAGCCAAAATGAAAAAAATGGGCTACTATTGCAACATGGAATTGATGAAACGTACAACTGATTGCGGTTCTTTACGGAAAGACGATGCCGGCCGTACGGTGATTTTGAACGGCTGGGTGCACCGGAAGCGGGATCACGGGGGCATTTTTTTTATCAACCTTCGGGATCGTTACGGTATTACCCAGGTGGTAGTGGATACGGTGAACACTGCGGCCACCGGCACGGATGAGCTGGCGGCGATATGCGCGGAGCTGCGCAACGAGTTCTGTATTGCCGTGGAAGGAACGGTGCGTCCCCGGCCGGACGATATGGTAAACCCCGCTATGAGTACCGGCGGGATTGAGGTAATTGCTTCAAAGATTCTCATTTTAAATCGTGCCGAGGTGTTGCCGTTTCAAATTGATGAGGAGAGCAACGCAAACGAGGAGTTGCGTCTCAAGTACCGCTACCTGGATCTCCGTTCCGCCGCCATGCAGCAGCGCATACGATTGCGCAGCGAGGTGAGTTTTGCGGTGCGCGAATGGATGACCAGCCAGGGATTTTACGAGATCGAAACTCCCACGTTTATTAAATCAACCCCTGAGGGGGCCAGGGATTACCTGGTACCCTCGCGGCTGTATCCGGGCAAGTTCTACGCCCTGCCCCAGTCGCCCCAGCTTTACAAACAGATTCTCATGGTTGCGGGTTTTGATAAATATTTTCAAATTGCCCGCTGTTACCGGGACGAAGACGCTCGCGGCGATCGGCAGCCTGAGTTCACCCAGATCGATATTGAGATGTCCTTTGTAGGGCGTGACGATGTGCTTTCCATGACCGAGGGGCTTTTCGGTCACATATTCAAAAAGACCCTGGGTGTGGATCTTCCCGCTCAATTCAAACGTCTCAGTTATGAAGATGCAATGGAGCTTTATGGCACGGACAAGCCTGACCTGCGCTTTGATATGCCAATGCAGGACTTTGCCCCCTTTGTTGAAGCGGGTGTTTTTCAGGCGTTTAAAGACGCGCTGAGAGACGGCGAGGAAGCGCGGCAGCAGGCTGCAGCCAAGGGTGTTACCATTGCAGGCGGCGGCGTAAAGGTCCTGGTAGTGAAGGGTAAGGCCGATTATTCCCGCAAGCAGATTGAGGAGCTGGAAGCCCAGGCGAAGATATACAAGGCCAGGGGTATGGCCTGGATGAAAGTTGCGGCGGCGGACTCAGGGGCGGTGCTTGAAGGCGGAGTCGCCAAGTTCTTTGCAGATAACGCGGCGCAAATCATCAGCGGCCTTGGAGCGGCGCCGGGGGATCTTATCCTTATTGTGGCGGACGCCAAACGGCGGGTTGCCAATACCGCCCTGGGAGCGGTGCGTTCCAAACTCGGTAAGGATCTGGGTCTTTGCGATCCGGCTCGGTTTGAATTCGCCTGGATTGTGGACTTCCCCATGTTTGAATTTAACGAGGAGGAGAATCACTGGGAGGCCGCCCACCACATGTTCACCTGGCCCCAGGACAAGTACCATGCCGTACTGGAAAGTGATCCCGGCGCGGTAAAGGGCGATCTCTATGATTTGGTTCTGAACGGCTATGAACTGGCTTCAGGTTCCATTCGTATCCATGATCCCGAATTGCAAAAGCGTATCTTTAAAATCGTGGGCTTTAATCCCGATGAAGCTGAAAAAAAATTCGGCTTTCTCACCGGGGCATTTAAATACGGCGCGCCTCCCCACGGCGGCATAGCCCCCGGCCTGGATCGTCTAGTCATGCTCATGGCAGGCCAGACTTCGATTAAAGAAGTTATTGCCTTCCCCAAAAATTCCTTTGCCGTGAGTCCTATGGATGACAGTCCCGGCGAAGTGGACAAAAAGCAGCTTGATGAATTGCGCATAACGATACGTAAAGAGCCGGGGGTTTAAATATTGAAAGAGTATCTGGATCTGTTTTGGGCATTTATTGTAATCGGCATCACTACTTTTGGCGGCGGTTACGCAATGGTGCCGGTTCTTGAACGGGAGCTTATAAAAAAGCGGGGCTGGATAAACATGGATGAGGTGATGGATTATTTTACCATAGCCCAGATCACCCCCGGAATAATCGCCGTAAACGTGGCGACCTTTGTGGGCTTCAAGCGCAAAGGTGTATTGGGCGGTATACTGGCCACTGTTGGGCTCATAGTGCCCGGCGTTACCCTGATGCTTATTATCGCTCTTTTTATAAAACGCTTCGCTGAATATCCTGCCGTGAACCATGCCTTTGCCGGCATACGGGTAGCGGTAGGCGCTTTGATACTTGATACCGTATTAAAGCTCTTTAAAGGAGTTTTCAATAATTATAAATCAATTATTATCTTTATCCTTGCCTTTGCCCTTTCGGTGGTTTTCAGTTTGTCCCCGGTATTTATTATTTTTGGCGCCGGTTTAACGGGTTTTTTGCTTTTTCCGGCAAAGCCTGCCGGGGAGGGCAAGAAATGAATCTCCTCATTATTTATGTTGAATTTTTCAAGATTGGTATTTTCGCCGTTGGGGGAGGGCTTGCCACCCTGCCGTTTCTTTTCCAAATGGCGGATAAATATGAGTGGCTGAACCGGGAAATGATTGGCAATTTTCTCGCCATTGCCCAATCCTCGCCGGGCGCCATTGGGGTCAATGTTTCCGCCCAGGTCGGTTTTCAATATGGCGGCGCAGCTGGCGGCTTTCTTGCCGCTTTGGGACTAATCAGCCCTGCCATTGTGATCATTTCCATCGTTGCCAGGATGCTGCAATCGTTTAAAGACAACAAGATAGTGGTTTCAGTATTTTCGGGGCTCCGCCCGGCGGCTGCGGGCCTTCTTGCCGCCGCAGGCCTTGGCGTCTGGAAGCTGGCGCTCTACAACAGCGGCGCCCCGGTCTGGTACGAAATATTCCGCTGGAAGGAGTGTCTTATCTTTGGGGCAATTTTTCTGCTGATTTTCAAACTCAAGGGACACCCTGTCATATACATTGCCCTTGGCGCCGCAGCGGGAGTGTTATTGGGCCTGTAAAAGATGCTCCGCCAGGAGTTTCTTTTTATCCTCAGGAATGGGAGTGGTTTTCTCGGTATTAAAATTATAGTGAACCACCACGGCGCTGCCCTTGACGCAGAGCCGTCCCTGCTGCCAGGCTTCGTGGCACAGCGTAAAGGACTTGGTTCCAATCCTGGATATATAACTGCGAATCTCTACATCATACTGAAAATACAGTTGATCAATATAATCGTAATCGGTGTGGGCCATGATGAGAGGAAAAGTTTCTCTTGAAAGCTTCATCTCCAGATCAAATAATTTGAACAACGGATTCCGCGCCAGTTCAAACCAGGCTGCCGGCACAGCGTTGTTGATATGCCCCAGGATATCCATGTCCCCAAAGCGGGGCGTAACGGTTGTTATAAACATACTGCAAGTATAAGCGAATTCGGGGGCCGCAGCAAGCGTCTGACCAGTTTCAAAATAGGGGAATATACTCGCTCTTCAGCCGCAGGGCTGGGGTAGCCCGGCGGGGCAGCGGGGCACTGAAAGTGCCGGAAGAGTCCGCCTACGCAGCCTCCGCCCGGATGAGCGATTTACACTGAGCTTTGCGAATCAAGGTGTTCAGAGCGGATGTCAGGGTCAGGGTGCCGGGCGGCAATGGAAACAGCTAAGTTCAGCCTACGGCTGCTTTGGATCGCTGGTCTGCTCCAGCGGAGAACACCGGAAAACTTTCAGTACCCCGCTGCCCCGCCGGGCATACCCCAGCCCTGCGGCTGCATAACCGGCTAATACCCTCTCTTATAAAACAGTTTCAACATAAAGGGAATTATCCCGTAAATGCCGGTGGTGAGGGGCTCTGAATCCCGGCACAAATCGGGAGTGCACCTTGAAAAATACTTTACGGCGCTCTGGGGCGGAAATCAGCCCTTGAGCCGAGTTATTTTCGAGGTGAAAGGGTTGAGTTTCCGCCCCAGAACGCCTGAGTAAATTTCCTGTGCGCTCCCGCACACCAATCAGGATTCAGAGCCCCTCACCACCGATAATAGCGAGTAACTCCCTTATTTTGAAACTGGTTCAGTCGCTCCTTAATAGTGCGCGGCGGCGTATTCTACCCAGCCTCCGGCCTCTACCAGCGCTTTTTCAAAATCCTTAAGGATAAAGGGAACTATTTTTTCTTTTTGCCCCGCCCTGAAACAGAGACTGCATTTTTCGGTATCCGCCAGAAGTGTTGTCTTGAGACCGGCGAATTCCTCAAAGAGTTCTTCCAGAACAGGAACGGACAACTCGCAGGCGATCATGCCGCAGTTGTACATATTCTGCCTGAAAATGCGGGCGAAACTTTCGGCAATGACGATGTTGATACCGTTTACCTCAAGAGCCCAGGGGGCGTGTTCCCTGGAGGAACCGCAGCCGAAGTTGGCCCTGGATACTATCACACCTTTTCCGTTTATGTCTTTTTGCGGATCAAAACCGGCGATTTTGAGATCTTCCAACAGATTTGGCTTGAGCGCATTTTTGCTGCTTTCGTTTAAATATTTTGCCGGAATTATCTCATCGGTGTTGATGTCGTTTCGATCCAGAAATAAAACTTCGCCGCCAAAATGTTTCATTGTCCTGTCCCTCCTTTTTCTGCCTGCAAATCGCCGGGACTTGCGATGGAGCCGGCTACCGCTGTCGCCGCTGCGGAAGCGGGGCTCATCAGGTGTACCATGCCGCCCTTGCCCATGCGCCCGTAAAAGTTGCGGTTGGTGGTGGATGCGCAGACTTCCCCTTCGGCAAGCACCCCGTTGGACATACCCAGACACGCGCCGCAGGTGGCGTTGGTTACGCAGCAGCCTGAATCCAGGAACACCTGAATGAGTCCTTCCTGTATGGCCCGGGCGTAAATTTCCGTGGTGGCAGGCGATACAATGGCCCGCACAGTTTCGGCGATTTTTCTGCCCTTCAGCACCACCGCCGCTGCGCGGAGATCCTCGATCCTGCCGTTGGTACAGGAGCCGATGTATACCTGATCCACTTTGGTTCCCTTAAGTTCCCGCACCGGTTTTACCTCGTCGGGCTTGAAACCAACGGTGGAAAGAGGCTCCAGCGTTGAACAGTCAATGTCCACAATACCTGAATACTCCGCGTCATCATCGCTTATCCACCGGGAAAAATCCACCAGCGCTTCGTCCCGGCTGGCGTAGGTTTTTTCGCTGTCGGCCGCTGTACTACGGGCATCACTCCCAATAAAGGGCCAGAGATAATTTACAGTGTTCATGTCCGGCATACACACGCCGCTGGTTGCGCCGGCTTCAACCGCCATGTTGCAGATGGTCATCCTGCCTTCCATGCTCATGGTGGAGATCACCGGGCCCCGCAGTTCCATCACCTTGCCGGTTGCGCCTGCTACACCGATTTTGGCGATAATGGCGAGGATCACGTCCTTGGGGTACACTCCGCTCTTGAGACTGCCGTTTAAATTGATGCGCAGGGTTTCGGGTTTGCCGAATGCGCAGACCCCTTTGAGTATGCCTACTTCAAGGTCAGTGGTGCCCACCCCGGCGGCAAAGGCGCCGAAGGCCCCGTGGGTGCAGGTGTGGCTATCTCCCATGATGATGGTAAAGCCCGGCCGGACAAAACCTTTTTCCGGGAACAGTGCGTGGCAGACACCGTTCCGGCCTATGTCGAAAAAGTCCTGTATGTGGTGCCGCCTTGCCCAGTCGCGCAGGGTTTTCCCCTGTTCGGCGGTTTTGGAATCCTTGGCAGGCGTTACGTGATCAATTACCGCCTTAATCTTTGCCGGATCAAAAACCTGGTCAAGGTTTTTTGCGGCCAGATCGTTTATCGCAATGGGCGTGGTGATCTCGTGACAGAACACCCGGTCAAGCTTTAATACCCAGGTGTCGCCAAATGGCCGATCCGCCACATGAGCGTCGAAAATTTTTTCCGCAAGAGTTTTTCCCATAGTATCCTCTTTAAAGTTGCATTATAAATTCAAGGCGTTGAGGTAATCCTCGTACGTCTTTTGCGCCACCTTTACATCAGTTCTGTTTTTTTCAAGCTGCGGCGTAAGATTGTCGATTTCGGTGTCCAGCGATACCAGGCGCTTAAGGTATTCCTGGCCCTGCTGGGTCTGGCTGCCCGCGGCTTCAAGGTTCCTGCGTATACGCTCCTGATCGCTGACAAGACTGATGCGGCGTTTTTCAAGATCCGCTACGGCAGTCTCCGCAGTTGTTACGGCGCGGCGCAGATCCGCAGCGCGCTGCAGGGCGGCCCGCACCTGGGGAGGTATTTCCTGATTGCTGACATAACTCGCAAAGGCTTCGGGTCTGAGCGAAAGGAGGGTGATCTTTTCCTGCAGCGGACGAATTTCGCTGACAGTGACAGTGAGTTCCCGGCTCGCCGGCAGGGTCATGGTAAAGCGGTAGGCGCCGGCGGTTTCTTCGTCGGCCTCAGGTGATTCCAGATTTGCGCCCTGGGTTTTGGGATGTTCCACCACAAGCTGCTTTGACTGGACGCCTGCGTTTTTAAAGGCATAGGTTTTAAAATAGGTGAGGGCCCGGCTGATGGTCATAACACCGCCTGAGACCGTAACGGCACTTACCGCACGGGTACTGGTTTCGGTGATTGCGGCGGTAACCGAGAGATCCTCGCCAAAGGAAATGAGCCGCTTTTCACCCTCGTTCCAGAATTCGATTAATGCGTCGCCCGCATAGGCCCCGCCATCGTACACGGTGATGGGGCCCGCCGGGAGTTTCATCCCGCTGGTGTTGGTGATTTCAGCGCCAACCCGGGGATGGGCGCTTTTGCCCGCCGCGCCTGCCCCTGAAAAGATGATGACCTTGCGGGCCGTGATAGTGGATTCCACCAGTGGCAGCATGGCGCTCATTCTGCGGTCAAGACTGACGGGGTTTTTGATGGTAAACTCAAACTGATCCCCGGCGACCGCGCCCTGTGCTCCTTGTATTGCGCCGCCTGACACATTGGGCGAGGCAGGGGCCATAGGGGCAGGGGACGCCACCTTTGCGTTTGACCGTTCTTCTGCTATTTCATCGTATTGCATACTGTCACGCGCACGAAGATCTCGTTCCACAGCACCGGTAAGGCCCAGGTTTATCCAGCCTGAGTCATGAGTCTCCGCAGCGGCCGCTCCGGCGATCGCCAAAGGCAGGACAGGGCGGGAAGTGTAATAGGGGGGGTAGAGATTCTGGATAAAGGAAGCGGGGCGGCCGGCAACCAGGGAAAGTTCCACATTGTTCCAGTCGGTGTCGCCGTCGTTATCAACAATGGCCCAGCCCTGGAACAGGGGCTTGCTCCCCGGCGCATTAGCTGCCGCATTACCGCCAGCGCCTAAATCCAGCCGGTAGGAAACTTTCCACACCGGCGCGGGAATAACATAGCTCAACGAGACCTGCCTGCTTCCACCGCCAACAGAATTACCGGGTAGATTCACCAGGAGTTCCCTGCTTGATTGATTCCTGGAAGCGGTGATGAGATCCAGAGCACGGTTTAAGTCCTGGTTGATAAGGGGGTCTTTGAAACTCAGGGCGCTAATTTCTTTCAGGTTAAAAAGTTTCAGCCCCTGGGCGGTGGAGAGCAAAAGCCAGGGCTCGCTGCTTTCGCCACCCATAATAATGGAACCCGGCACCGGACGGAACTCAATTCCCATGATACGGCCGCTTACTGAACCGGGGGCGGCGATGTCCACTTCCGCGCCGCGAAGTCTCGCTAAAATGCGGGCCATATCGGGCTCGTCTGAAAGATCGATTTTGAGACTCCGCAATGTTTGGATCAGAGTCTGCTCGGATTGATACGTTACCGAAGGATTTGCCGATGCGGGATCGTTGAGCACCAGGGACTTGAGGGCGTCGTTGATTGCCGCAGTTTTAAAGGGAAGGCCGAGCCGGGCCGGGCCGTTTAGGGTTCCCGAATGTTCGTAATAGGCAAGGCCCGAAGAAAAAATGACTATGCGTTTGAGGGGCAGGGAGACACTTTGAGCCGTACTTTGGACGATACTTCCCGAAGGCGCGGAAGAGTCCCGCACCGCCTGTGCGCCCAGGCTGCCTGCGAATACGCAAAACAGGAAAATCGCAGTTACCTTCATTATTGAACTTTTTAAACTCATGTCATTTCTCCTTGGCCATTGATTTTGCCGTAATAAAGGCGAGTGTCAATAGTATGAGCACCGCCAGTATCAGTATACCCCATAAAAGCCATTGTCCCCAATCCCGGTCAGGTCTGGGCGCTTCATGTTTTTGCCGGTAGCGGCCTTCGCCAAGGAGCCGGGCTTCCGTTATCTCCGCCTGAGCACCTGGTGGGTATTCCTCAAGCTTTAGCCCACCTGAGGCGGCCCAGTCAGGGTTTCCAAAAGCCACAATCCATGGGCCTGCTCCCCGGCCAAGGAATACAAGCTCCTGGGCGGTCCAGTGTATTGTACATTCCACGTCAGAGGAAAAGACAGATTCTCCCTGGGCCTCAATGCGCCAGAAGGGGGCGGCGGACTTTGTTTGCATTGCCTTGTTGTAGATGAATTCCCCGCTACCTGAACCGAGGCGGTATAGGGTCGCTCGTGCAACGGGATTCCATTCGTCAGCGGCGTACAGTTTGTTTTTTATTTGCACGTCAAGGGAATCGGTTTCGCCGGGCCTGAAGCCGATGGAAACAAGGGGGAAAAAACCGCCTGTATTGTATTCTATCGCCCGCCGGTCGTCGCTGATTTTCCCGGGGATAGTTGTTTCGCGTAACGGCGGGGGAAGTTCGGTCTCGCTGAAAACGGCAAAAATACGGGCAGGCTTTAATTCACCCCTATCAAAACGGAGCAGCAGATACCGGGGATTATCACCCGGCAATTCAACTATGGTTCTGGATGCCCCTGATTCCCCGTACCAGGCGATGATCTGGCGCTTGTCAAATTCTTTCCAGTTGTTAAGATCCTTGCTTGAAAAGAGAATCACCGCCGCGTTGAAGAAATGCTCCTCCTTCATTTCAAGGTTCAACTCTGCCGGGCTGTAGCCCAGACCTGAAAGATCCAGCAGATAGATCGGCTGTGCTGAGACGGTGGCGCGCTGGTTTTTAATCCTCAGTACCGTTCCCTCGGTGTCAATTTCTATATCCGTACCGCCCGGCAGCCTGCGGCCTTCTTCCCTCCACAGAAAAAAGGGAATCTCCTGCGGCGGCGGAACTTCCAGACTGCCAGGTACTGGGCGCACTGTAAAGGGAACCATATTTCCCCCTGCGTCAAAGACCCGCATATCCCCCCGGTCGGGCCGCTCCAGGCTGCGGTACACCACCTCTGGGATTTCGATTTTGAGCAGACTGTCGCCGGTTCCCCCAAGGCTTAACTCACCGGCAAAATCATCGGACTTGGGAAGGGGTTCCTGTGCGGAGAGAGGAGTATCAACCAACGCAAAGAAGAACATACTAACTACAAACTTCATTATTATTCTTTTGCGCATTAATCACTTTCCTTTTTAAGCGCCGGGGGCAGGGGGGAGATCCAGCCGATGAAGAGCAGGAGGAGACCGGCGGCAAAGAAGGAAATTATGCGTATAACGGTATCCACGCCGGCCAGGTCCAGGAGCAGAAGCTTGGCTATATCGGTTACCG
The DNA here is from genome assembly GCA_025997895.1 of Spirochaetia bacterium. GTDB lineage: Bacteria > Spirochaetota > Spirochaetia > Treponematales > Breznakiellaceae > WQXQ01. The sequence continues at coordinate 32,684 of BNVF01000025.1, read as the reverse complement.
TAAGAACGGCGCCTGCTATCCAGATTCCCCGCTGGGAAAGGCGGGTTCCGGCGATAATGTGGGCTATGCCGTAGAGTGCCCAGATTGCAAAGAGGCCGAGCTGATAGGCATCGGAGGCGAAGAGTTCGTAATAGGGTATTCCGGCATAAAAATGCATGGATCTGCCAAGCAAGGTGATAACAAACAGAAAAATTGCCATGTCGATAATGACAAAGAGTGTCCTTTTTTTCAGCGCCGATCCGGTTTTGCGCAAACTTGCCTGCCAGAAGAGGAAGATCAGAATGGAGAAGGCTTCCAGCAGATCCAGGGGATTGAGCACCGGTATATAGAGGGGCAGGGGAGCGGGATCGCCTGAGAGGAACAGTGTTACCAGAAACCAGAGTCCCAGTATGCAGGAAAAAATAATTGGCAGCACGAGAAAGATGAGTTTGCGGCTAACGGTAGTTAATGCGGTTTCCTTTAATTTTATCTGCCCGACAGAGAGACATATCATCGCTGCAAAAAGCGGCAGCAGCCCCGCGAAACTCTTCCACGAAGGCGCAAGCTTAAAATACAGGGTAAGCGCCCTGCCTGATGAACTCAACACCGCTGCGGCAATCAAAATCAATATGAAAAGCCATGTTCCCCAGAGACCGTCTTTCAGGTCTTTTTTGACAAACGGCGCAAGCTTTATCAGTGTTATAAGCGTTCCGTGAACGGCGAAGAAGGCAATCCAACCCCAGACATACAGGCCGTGAAAAAAATTGTGGCTTAACAGAAACAGGGGACTTTCAATATGCATGGCGTTTTTGGTAATAGCGAATAACAGCAGGCCGGCGGCAAAGACCGACGAGGGAATAATTCCCAGGAGCAGGCTTGGGCACCGGATCAATTTTGCGGCGAAAAAAACGGCAAGCGCCGTAGCCGAACAGAAAAGGAAAAAAATACCCGTAAAATCAAAAGGATAGGCATTGGTTATAGAAGGAAAAACCCGGCGGAATTCGGCGAACCATCCGGAAAACCACCATGCGTAGAACCACAGCATCAGGCCAACAAAAAATCCTCTGTGATAAATCCCCTGCACCGAAAAAAAACCTTCGCTTTCCACGCGGCCTTCCCTGAATTTGCGCGTAACTATAATCAGAACCATTGCAGCCAGGGCTATCACCACGGAGCCTGAAAATGCGGGGCTGCGGAAAAGGTCTGCGGCCAATCCCGAATTCCGCACCGATTCATCAAGGGCAAAGGCAATAGCTGCCGCAATATGCAACGCGAGCGCGGAAATAACCAGTTTGGTATTTTTCAGCCTGAGACCAAAGAAGTAAAAGAGAGTCCCCTCGGCAGCCCATACTGCGCTGGTGATGCGCGGGGCCAGTTCCAGGGGAATGGCGAGATTTGCCAGCAGCGCCGCAATGCCCAGGTAGCCTTCGGCAAAGAGCCGCATGGTGTCGCCTTTGCGCTTCCAGATGAACACTGAAAGCAAAAGGTAGAAAGCGGCGAAGATGACGCTTATCAGGGCGTGGCCATGGGGGATAAAGCTGAAAACGCGCCACTGCAAAATGGCCCCCAGCAGCGGGGTGCACAGCAATAGTGCGCTGTCAAAATAGGCATCCCTCTGCAATGCCTTTTTCCCAAATCCGTGAATACCCAAAATGGTAAAAATAAGAATATAGCCAATGAAAAACGGCTCCGAAGACCAGAATAATTCACTTCGGTAGGAAGTTGAAACCCAATACAGGGCGGAACAAAAAGTGCAGGCAAAGGCCAGCAGATTGAGGCCCCGCCAGAAACGGAACAGACCAATGACAAAAACACCCAGGCTCAACACGGTATAATATGAAAAGAGGAAGACATGGTTTCCCTCTCCCGAGACTATGAGGAGCGGCGCGGCAAATCCGCCGATGAAGCCGAAAATGGCCAAAACTTGAGAGTTTTGTACCAGCGCAAGAATAAGCGCCGGTACTATAAGCACGCTGAGCAGCACCAGCGCCATAACAGGAGGAAACCAGGGAGTCAACTTGTGGGCGGCAAAAATTGAAAGGTAAAGGATGCCGATTCCCCCGCCCTGCAGCAAAAGGCAGTAGCCCGGCCGTTTTTTCCTGAAAATCCAGCCCGTTACCAGCATTGCAAGTCCGGTAAGAGAGGCCGCCGCGATTCCCATTTCCACGGTGAAAAAGCCCCGCCTGGCAAGATAGGTGATAAGGGACGCAAAACCTGCGATGAGCAGCGCCACACCGCCAGCGGCCCAAAAATTGCCGCTTTTGATAAAGCGCTGCAGCGTCTCCGGCAAAACCGGCGTATGTTCCGCTGCTGTCTCCATGCCGGCGGATTCCGCCGTATTCACCGTCAGTGCCGCCGCATTCGCCGCTGGGGCGGACACCGCCACTTGCCCCGCAGGCGCGGCCGGTTCCGCAGGCGCGGCGTAGAGATTTGCGGCAAATTGCTCCGCCTCCCGCACGGCCTCCGCTTCAGGCGGCTCGCAGTGAGTTTCGGGTAATGTGCCAGGGGAGACGGGCTGTGCCGCTTGCAAATCCAGCGCCGCAGTTTCGGCTAACGGTGTCCCGGCCTTAAGATCGTATTTTAGCCAGGACACTTGCTCCGCGAGATCGTTAATACGTTCTGAAAGACGCCGGTTCTCCTCCGCCAGGGAAGAGGTTTTAATCAAAAGGCCAATAACACCGAAAACTGCAAAGAGAAAAGCTCCTACAATGAGGACAATCAGTCCGGTCATTGGTGTTCAAGCCGGAGGGTTTTGGTGGGCTCGTCACACACCTCCGGGGGGCCAAAATATTGAATCGCGCCGGGGAACAGAAAGCAGGTCTTTACCGCCCAGGTGTCCCGGGCCTCGTCAAAGGTTTTGAAGGGTGCGCCGTCAAGTTCCACCAGCGCTTTTTTAATGACCGGCTTTTTGCTGCCGTGGCGCTGTTCAAGATTCATCATCATGGTTAAGGGAACGCCGCCGGCTACCCATTGATCCGCCGGGGCGGTCAGATTCCTCACGCTGGAAAGATAGCCGGTAAGGCCGGACGCGATGAGCACAAAAGCGCTGTAGCCCAGGCTGTAGCAGTAGTCGGCGTCAAAGTTTGAAGGAAAGGCGCAGCGTCCCTCGTAGCCGAAGAAGTGGGTAAGGGCGCTGAATTTACCCCGGTAGAGTTTGTTTTCCTTGAGGGCGTGAAGCTTTTTCTCTACCATGCCCACCAGGAGTTTTTCGGTTTCGATACGGGAAACCTGTACATTTCCGTGAGGGTCCCTATCCATGAGAAATTGCCTGGCAATGTCAGGCGGCAGGGTTTGCAGAATACTATACGACGGCTCAGAAATGCGGCGGCTGAACCAGTACATCTGATCGATAAAAGAACTTATTTCGGTAAATTCCTCGCCACCCTTGGCGATGGCGTCATTGAGTTCTTCAATGAGTTTTTTTATCTCCGGGATAAATTCCACCAGTCCCTCAGGAATAAGCACTATGCCAAAATTGTCGCCGTTTTCCGCCCGCCGGACAATGGAACCGCAGATCTGATCAACCACCTGACCCAGGGAAAGGCCCTTGGCTTCCACTTCCTCGGAAACCAGACAGACGTTTGGCTGTGTCTGGAGGGCACATTCAAGGGCGATGTGGCTGGCGGCGCGGCCCATGAGCTTGATAAAGTGCCAGTATTTTTTTGCGCTGTTGGTATCCCGTCCCAGATTGCCGATAAGCTCGCTATAGGTTTTGCAGGCCGTATCAAAGCCGAAGGATGTTTCGATGTATTCGTTTTTAAGATCCCCGTCAATGGTTTTGGGACAGCCTATAACCTGAATGTCCGAACCCTGTGAAAGAAAATATTCAGCTAACAGGGCGGCGTTGGTATTGGAATCGTCGCCGCCGATAACCACCACCGCGTTCAGTCCCAGATCTTTTGCGGTTTTAAGGGACGCTGCAAACTGTTCAGGAGTTTCGATCTTGGTACGGCCTGAGCCGATAATATCAAAGCCGCCGGTATTGCGGTACTCGTCAATAATGGCATCGGTAAGAACGATAGTTTTATTTTCGATAAGGCCGCTGGGGCCGCCCTTTAACCCGTAGAGTACCGAATGGGGGTTACCTTTTTTAAGACCGTCAAAAAGACCGGCAATGACATTATGCCCCCCCGGCGCCTGCCCCCCGGAAAGTATGACGCCGACTTTAAGCTCCCGGTTGATTGTGCTGTTTTTTCCGTTTGTAAAAGTCGCCAGCGGCTTGCCGTAGCTAAGCCTGAAAATCTTGCGAAGTTCCTCGCGATCCGCCACCGCCTCGGTGGCCTCTCCCAGTTCAATGGCAATATCACCAATTGACGAACACAAAATAGCGGGAAGTTTTGGTTTGTAGGCGTATCGTGCCTTTTGCAATGCGGAAATGCTCATATTCACTCCTTGTCCTATACTATCAGAAGGGGCATCTTCAGGCAAGATATCATACGAGCCTTGCGGCGTTTCCGCTATATACCGTATCATTCGCCTATGGCTGAAAATATTTGAGGAGCGAGTTATGGCGCAAGAGAATAGATGGTATAAAAACGGAACTGCCTTGTTACAGGAAATTGATAATGCCAAAGTGGAGCCCGGTATGGTATTACTGTGGTTTTTGGGACAGTTGGGGTTTGTCATCAAGATACATGAAACGGTACTGTATATTGATGCCCTCCTGAATGATTTTGCGGACGAAAAGGGGAACTATCGCATCTATAAACCGCCTTTTGATATAGATAAAGGGATTAGGGCTGACTACTTTATCTGTACCCATAATCATGGGGATCATTTGAACCTGGATACGATCCTTCCCCAGGCCCGGGCAAACCCGCAAACCCGGTTTATCGTGCCCATGCCGGTACGGACCGTTCTCACCGGCGCGGGGGTGGAGGAAGCAAGGGTAATCGGTGCCCGGGAAGGAGAGGACATACCTCTTTCCCCGGATATCAGCCTTTCCCCTGTGGCGGCGGCCCATACCGATTATGAACAAGACAGTAACGGGAATTATACTTGTCTAGGTTATGTGATACGTGGAAATGGGGTAGGGATTTACCATGCCGGAGACACTCTGGTTACTCCCCGGCTCGTAAAGACCCTGCAGGCTCTAAAACCCATAGATATTGCCATCCTGCCTGTCAACGGCGGTGACTGGAAACGGACTGCTGAGGGAATTATCGGTAATATGCATATAGAAGATGCAGTACAACTTATACAGGCGCTGGATGTCGATCTGGCTGTTCCCGCCCATTATGATATGATGAACAACAACAGTGTCAATCCCGCTCATTTTGCCGATGTGATGTACCGAACCTGCCCGCAGCAAAAATATCACATCTTTGCCCTTGGGGAACAATTTTGCTATCGCAAGTGAAGTTGTCCTTGAGTGGTCTTATTTGGAATCCGCCCCGGTGTGAGTGGCAATCCAATTAAGCGCTTCTCCCGGCGAAAGCCCTTCCCGGTTCTGCCGCGCTCCAATGTCCCGCAGGGTAAGCACATCCTGCAGCGGGTTCTCGCCGGGTATGACCAGCCAGCGTATGCCTTTTTTCTCAGCCAGCACAAATTGCCTGACCAGCTTGCCGTCATCTGCGGCTTCCAGAAAAACTTCGCAGGGGATGCCTGCTTCACGGAAGCGGGAAGCCAGGGCCTGGTAGAGACCGCTTTGCTCCTCTTTGAGGCAGGCAATGGCAGTACCGGCGTAAGTCGCGGCAGCCGGCAGCTTGCCCAGGCTTTCCAGGGCAGCGATCATACGGTCAAGACCGATAGAGGAGCCTACGCCGCTGATTTTGGCTTTTGAATACAGCCCGGCAAGGTTATCGTAGCGCCCTCCGGAGCAAATTGAGCCAATATCCGGCAGTTCGGTGAGGAAGGTTTCAAACACCACGCCGGTATAGTAATCAAGGCCCCGGGTAATTGAAGGGTCAAGCACAAAAACATCGCCTGAGCCCATGTCCAGCATGAAGCGCCTGAGCAGGGCAAGGCGGGAGGATTCTTCGCAAACCCCTGAAAGTTCCGTTATGCGATCAAGGGTTTCCTCAAAACTGCCTTTTGCATTAATGAAGTCAAGAATTTTCCGCGCGTTGGAATCCCCGGCGAGGCAGGCAAGGCTTTTCCCGGTTTCGTCGGCTCCTACTTTGGCAAGTTTATCCACAGTGCGCAGCACGTCAGCAGATTTTTCGCTTATGCCCAAATGGGCAAGAAAACGGTTAAAGAGCCCCCGGTGATTCAGGTGTATGCGCACATCCGTTCCCAGACCCAAAAGAGTTGCGCGTATCATCAGGAGTATCTCAAAATCCGCAGCGGGACTGTCGCTGCCTATGATGTCAAAATCGCACTGGGTAAATTCACGGTAGCGGCCGCGTTGGGTGTTTTCACCGCGCCACACCTTGGCTATGTGGTAACGCTTGAACGGAAAAGCAAGCTCCCCCTGATGCAGCGCCACAAAGCGGGCAAAGGGAACGGTTAAATCGAAGCGGAGGGCAACGTCCCGATCGCCGTTGTCTTTAAAGCGGTATATCTGTTTTTCGGTTTCGCCTCCTCCCTTGCCCAGGAGAATTTCAGCGTATTCCAGAGCCGGGGTATCAATGGGCACAAAGCCAAAGGAACGGAACGAGGCTTCGATCTTTTCAGTCAAATTGCGGCGGGTGATTTCCGCCGGCGGCAAAAAGTCCCTGAAACCTTTGAGGACTTTGGGTTCGATAAGCATTACTACGTTCTCAATCCGGGGTTGGATCTGGCGGCATACCAATAATCATCAATGATCTCTACCAGTTCAGGACTGAACGAAAGTTTCGACACTGTTTGAATAAACCCCTGGGGCAGCTTGTTGCTGGTAACAACCGTACCCCCGGTACTAATCCGGTATTTTTTGAAAAAAAGCTGATACGACACCGGACTGTTCGGTATACGTAAGTTTCCCCCGGCCGCTTCAAGATGCTCAATGGTTTTTGAACTGAGGTTATACACCTGGATACGCTTTGGTTCCGCGCCAGCCTCGGAGATGGTAGCGTACATATTATAACCAAGGAGTTTGGCAGTATTGGGAGTCATTTTGATAGAGGTCTTTCCGTAATCCTCGAATTGAGTTTTTATTCGATCCTGCCCGTCAAGGAATCCGCCAAACATGGTTACCAGCTCATCCGGGGTCGTTTTGTAATCCAGTACAAAAACCCCTACATTGTCCCGGTCTTTCATGGGCCCAATGGCAGCCAGGCTACAGCGTATGAAAAATTTGACCGGCGCTGCGGTTTTAGCGCCTCTGGGCATAAACGCGATGGAAAGTCCCACAATCTCATTCACGTACTTTTGAAAAAAAGCCATTTCCTGTTTTGACAGGGAAGCAATAAACATGGACCGCTTAAAACCAAACTGAAAAGGTACGCAGAGGATCATGTAATCTTCGATTTTGAGAAAACAGTGGCTTTTGTCCACCCCTAGTTTGGTCAGGGTGTACTGGTTGCAGGTAATAGTCTGGTTGCCGAATCGCGCCAAAAACTGGGATGCTCCGGTAGGTACATTAGCCATAACTTAATTCTGCCTTAAAATCAGAAAAAACTCAATATGGTTTAGGGTGAATAATTAGTTTTTAGTTTTTGAGTTTGGTGCCAACTCCTCACTAACAACTACACATCCTCAAACCGTATGCCTTCTCCTGCCGGAATACAATTCCGCGCTGTCCTGCCCGCAAGGAACGGTTCCCAGCAGGGGGCAAGGCCGGGGCGCAGGATTTTTTCGGTTCTGAGTACAGCGAAATCGCCGGGCTGTATAATTTCCCCCTGCTGAATGTCCCGCAGGGCGTGGATTGAGCGGTTGGTGCGCCGGTAATTGGCCTGTTCCGAAGGCGCAAGCTCCTTGACGCCATTCCCCAGAACGGTTTCCACCAGCGCCGCCCCCCGTTCACGGGTAAAAACTACCAGGGCTTGTTCCGCACCCGCTTCCTGCCGCGCCGCCTTGACCAAACGCGCAAAGAGAGCCGGCGGCAGGGCGATGGGGTCGTCCAGGCCGGGATCATCCCTAGATAGGCAGAAATGCTTCTCGATCACCGCCGCCCCCTGGCTTATCGCCAAGGCGGGTATCAGTTCCGGATCCAGGCTGTGATCGCTCACACCCACTGGAACGCCGAAGACCGCCCCAAGGCTGCGCAAAACCCGCAAATTATAGTCTGTTTCCGGAGCGGGGTAGGCGGTTACACAGTGCAAAAGGCAGAGCGGGGCTGCTTCACCGCCGGAACCCTGCCTCAGTATCCCAAGGGCAGTCTCAATATCACCCAGAGTAGAAACCCCGGAAGAAAGCAGCACAGGCAGGCCCCAGCCGGCGATTTCCTTCAGCAAGCCGGTAAAATTGAGCTCCGGCGAGGCGATTTTGACCATTTTGGGCCCCAGTTCCCGTAAAATCCGGGCGCTTTTCAGGCCGAATGGGGTACAGAGGAACAGCAGTCCCCTGGATTCGATGTATTCTTTAAGCTCAGCGTAGAATTCCGGCGTTGTTTCAAGCTGTTTGAAACGGTCATAGAGCCGAATCCGGCCGCCGGGCAAGGCTACTTCGCCGGTATTGGGATGAAGAATCTCATCGGCGAACACCATTTGCAGCTTAACGCAGTCGGCCCCGGCCTCGGCGGCGGCAGCGGCCATTTCTTTGGCCTTGACCATGTCGCCGTTGTGGGAAGTACCCAACTCGGCGATTATAAGCGGCTTTTGTGGGCTAAAGCACTTCCCATCAACTAAAAAATCACTATGCATCTATACTATCATTTCCCGCAGAAAAGTTTATGTCAACTGGAATTTTGAACAAAGGTACTCGACATTTATTTTATTTTAAGGTATTATTTGAAGTACAAAATTGAAATCAAGGAGTTTAGTTATGAAGACCCTTACCTGTGATGTTTGCAGGCAGAAGATTCAGGAACCCTTTGCCAGCCGGAATTATTTCCATCTTGCACACCGGGATATCTGCGAATCTTGTAAAGATGATCTTGAAGCCCAAATCAAACCGGTTGTCAGAACCAAAGATCCCTTTAGCTATGGCTGGTATGATAAACTCGTTCAGGAGTCTATCGAAAAAGCAATCCAAAAGGGAAAATTCTAACTCCCTGTGGTTTGTATTTCCTGTTTTAAATTCTCATTTTCTATTTTAAGGAGTTATTATGTCGGGCCACAGTAAATGGGCAACGATTAAGCACGCAAAAGGCGCGGCGGATGCAAAGCGCGGCCAGATGTTCACCAAACTTATCAAGGAAATTTCCATCGCGGCCCGGATGGGCGGGGGAAGTCCTGACGCGAATCCCCGGCTGCGCACGGCCATTCTCAAGGCCAGGGGCGCCAATATGCCCAAGGACAATATTGACCGGGCTATCAAGAAAGGCACCGGCGAGCTTGAGGGCGTCAACTACGAGGAACTGGTTTACGAGGCCTATGCTCCCGGCGGGGTCGCGATTTTTATCGAAGTATTAACCGATAACAAAAACCGTGCTGCTGCGGATATACGCAACATACTCACCCGCGCAGGCGGTCAGCTTGCCACTTCCGGTTCAGTTTCCCGGCTCTTCAAGCGCCAGGGTATTATCACCCTGGATGGCGATAAATACACCGAGGACGCGGTAATGGAAGCGGCCCTGGAAGGCGGCGCCGAGGACGTGTCCCTTTCCGAGGGCATCATCGAAGTTACCAGCGCCCCTGAAGATTTTGAGCCGGTGATCAACGCCCTGCAAGCCAAAGAATTTGAAACCATGAGCGCCGAAGTCAGCATGGTTGCCGAAGTGGAAGTTGCCCTGGACAACGACGGCACTGCCAAGGCCCTGCGTCTGGTTGAAAAACTTGAGGAAAATGAAGACGTGCAAAACGTCTACACCAATATCGAAATCCCCGAAGGCTTTGAAGCGGAGTAGGGGCCCTGCGCCGGGCGGGCAACAGCGAGCCAGGGTTTCCCGCCGCATTATCGGCATAGACCCCGGGCTGGCTTCCACCGGCTGGGGGCTGATCGACTGCTCAGGCGGAAAAATCCGCTATGTCGATCACGGCAGTATTGAGACCAAGGCGGACCGCCCCCGTGCGGAACGCCTTTTTTTTATTATGGAATCAATCCGCTCCATTCTGGAAAATTACCAGCCCGCCGAGGCCGCCATAGAAACCCTCTACTTTGGCAGAAACGTTTCCAGCGCCATCCCCGTAGCTGAATCCCGGGGGGTAGTTTCCGCCATCCTGGCCGAACGGGGTATGACCATCAGTGAATTTACACCTAACGCCATCAAGAAGGGCATAACAGGCGTTTCCGCCGCAGACAAGAAACAGGTGCAGGAAATGGTGCGGATTATTTTGGGCTTGAGTGAAATACCCAGGCCGGATCACGCCGCCGACGCTTTAGGGGCGGCAATTTGCGCGGCAAATAGCGGGTAGCGCCTAAAAGGGCAAACGATTTCAGAGTAGAAGTTCGTGTAATTCGTGTGGTTCGTGGTTAAAATGAGAATTGCTGTCTTAAGTTTCCCAGGGGTTGACGGCGTTGAGGCCGGGGATATCCGCGAAATCTTTGATGTTTCTGGTGAGAATGGTCAGATGGTGGGTAATGGCCGCCGCCGCAAAAAGGGAATCCGCTACCGGGAGGGTCCTGCCGGTCCGGGAGCGGAGCCTTCCCCATTCCAGCATTACTTCCGTGTCCAGGGATATGACGCGGCCTTTGAACCATTCCGGCAACTGGGTATAGAGCCACAGGGACAGTTCATGCTTTTTTTTACCAGGGGGCAGTCTTTCTATGCCAAAGCAAATTTCACCGATAGAGAGAGTACAAATAAACATATCTTCCAATGGCAACCCGTCTGTAAAAACCCTGACTTTTTGATTACAGTTTGATTTTTGCATTTCGGATACTATATTGGTATCCAGCAGATATTTCACAAATCAATCTCCCGCATATACGTTGATTTATCCCGTTCCAAATCCAACTCCACATCCCGAAGCGGCGAACTCTGCATAAATTCGTACAATGTTTGCTTTGGCCTGATGGTTTTGTTATAGTCTTCCATGGAAAGTACCACCGCTTTTTCTTCACCCCGCACGGTGATAATTTGCGGTCCCCGTTCCGATGATTTTACCACGTCGCTTAACATGGCTTTTGCCTCCTGTAGCTGCCAGACGGCACCTTTTCTCCTGGTCTTTGTTTTCATGGCTGATGTGCTCCCTTTTCGCAAATGTGCTCAAATAGTCTAACTAGTCTGACTATAGAATAAAAAATACAATAGGTCAAGTGAATTTTGTGTGTTTAAGATGCCCTATTCCCCTGTGCTCACTCTCTATGCTATACTAATTTTCTGTTTCGGAGGGTTTAATGAGGATAGGGATAGATACTTTTGCCTGCGACGGCGGCAAGTCCGGGGTGGGTATGTATTTTTCCCAGTTTTTGAAGCGTATACCCCCTTCTGGCGCGCTTTTTGAACTCTTTGGATGGGAATACGACCGTTTTACCTACAGCGAGGACGCGCCCAATCTGGAATTTATACCCCAATGCTCTGTAAACGGCAGAACCGCCAATGCCCTGTGGCACCTGTATAAATACCCCGATTTTGCCAAAGGGCGTTCCTATGACGCCTGCTTTTTCCCCGCTGCGCACAAGCGGCCGCCCTACAAGTCGCCGTGTCCTACTATCGGCGTGGTGCATGACATGGCCGCTTATTGGGGAACCATGCGGACCAGGGAGCACCTGGGGGCGGTGCTGCGTATGATACTGCCCAATTCACTGCGTAGGCTTGACCGGGTCATTGCCGTAAGCGAGTGGGTCAAAGAGGAACTGGTGGAGCGGGCCCGGGTGAATGAAAACAGGATAGAAGTGGTGCCTAACGGAATCGATCATTCAGCCTTTTATCCCCGTCCCCGGAACGAGGAAAGCGTGCTCCTCATCCAGCCCTTCAGTTTCCGCAGGCCCTATGTGCTCTGCGTTTCCCGTATAGACTACCCGGTCAAAAACCACATTCGGCTTATTGAAGCATTCGGTATTTTTAAGGAACGTACCAAGTACCCCCACCGGCTGGTACTTGCCGGGGGCGACAGCAACAACGCCGCGAAAGTAAAAGAAGCGGCCTCGGCATCGCCCTGGCGGGGGGATATTTTCTTTACCGGACACTTTCCCATCAAAAGCCTGCCCGAGCTTTACTCCGGCGCGGACTTTGTAGTGCTCCCCTCAATGTACGAAGGCTTCGGTATGGGAGTGCTGGAAGCAATGGCCTCAGGCGTGCCGGTAGTCTGCGCCCGGGCCGCCTCACTCCCTGAAACCGCCGAACACGCCGCCCTCTACTTTGATCCCCAAAACCCCGAAGACATGGCCGACCGCATGGTTACTGTAACCACCAACCGCGACATCTACCGCGAATGCCGCCGCCTTGGTCTTGAACGGGCACAGGCCTTTTCCTGGGATCGCTGCGTGGAGCGGACTTTACAGATTATTCAGGAAAGCAAGTAGTGGGTACATTCCCTATTTTAAAATCTTTTTCCCAAACAGCAGCCTGAATACCTCATCGGCGTTTTCCACAAAATCCGCCGCTATGGCGTCGCGTATGTCTTTGTCCAGCTCGGCCCAGTCTTCTTCGTTATCTTTGGGAAGCAGCACTTTTTCCATGCCGTTACGGATGGCGGCTAACAGCTTTTCTTTGAGACCGCCTATGGGGATTATCCTTCCGGTGAGGGTGAGTTCGCCGGTCATGGCAACGCCGGGCAGGGGGGGCTGGCGGCACAGGGTGGAGAGCAGGGAAGCGGCCAGGGTGATGCCGGCGGAGGGGCCGTCTTTGGGGATGGCGCCTTCGGGCACATGGATGTGAAAGTCGGACTTGCCGATGTCTTTAACCTGGAATTTATAGCGATCCTGGGTGCTCCGCAAATACGAAAGGGCGATGCGGGCGCTCTCTTTCATTACGTCTCCCAGGTTGCCGGTGATGATGAGTTCCCCTGAGCCGTCAAAACGGGTGGTTTCCACCGGCAGCATGGCACCGCCGGTTTCGGTCCAGGCAAGGCCGTAGCTGACGCCTATGCGGGCTTCCTTGAACACCACGTCGTTTTTGTATTTCCGCCTGCCCAGGAGTTTTTCCAGATCGGCGCTTTTTACGGTTTTTTTGAATGTAGTCACCGGCTTTTCCGGTGTACCGTATTCCCGGTTCACCGCGTAACGGGCAACGCGCCGTATGCAGCGGGCGATTTCGCGCTCAAGGCTGCGCACGCCGGACTCCATAGTCCAGTAGCGTATTATGTCTTTCAGGGTTTCGTCTTTAAAAATAATCTTCGCTTCCGCAAGGCCGTTGTCTTTAAGCTCCTTGGGAACCAGAAACTGTTTGGCAATGGCGAGCTTTTCGTTTTCGCCGTAGCCGGGCACTTCGATAATTTCCATGCGATCCAGCAGGGGGTAGGGGATGGTGTGCAGCGAATTGGCGGTGGTGATAAACAGCACCTTGGAAAGATCGTAGGGCAGCTCCATATAGTGATCGGTGAATGTGGCGTTTTGCTCCGGGTCCAGCACCTCAAGCAGTGCCGAGGCAGGGTCACCGCGAAAATCGCTTGAGAGCTTATCAATTTCGTCTAACAGGAACACGGGGTTTACGGTTCCGGCCTTTCGCATGGACTGGATGATCTTGCCCGGCAGGGCGCCCACATAGGTTTTACGGTGCCCCCGAATCTCCGCCTCATCCCGCACGCCGCCCAAGGAAACCCGCACAAAGCGCCGCCCCAGCGCCCTGGCAACCGACTTGCCAAGACTGGTCTTGCCCGTGCCCGGGGGGCCCACAAAGCAGAGTATGGGGCCCTTGATGGCGGTACGCTCGGCAGCCGAGGGGTCAGCCAGCAAATGCCGCACGGCAATGAATTCCAATATGCGGTCTTTTGCCTTGCGCATATTAAAATGATCCTCATCGAGTATCTTTTCTGCTTCCGCAAGATCGCCGGAATCCGCCGAGTAGTCGCTCCAGGGCAAATCTGATATCCATTCCAAATAACCCCGGAGCACCCCCGCTTCGGGGGAAAGGGGTTGGAGCTTGCGCAGACGGGCTATTTCTTTGCGGGCCTTGGCGATTACTTCTTCAGGCGGGTTTTTGCCGGTTATGGTTTTTTCAAGGTCCGCGAATTCATCTTCAACCTTATCCCTGCCCAGCTCTTTATTGATCTCCTTGAGCTGCTCGTGGAGTATGTATTCCCGCTGGTTTTTTTCCATGCGGCTTTTGACTTTGCCGGAAATATTTTTCTGAATGCCAAAAATTTCGTTTTCCAGTTCAATGGTTTCAAGGACTTTCTCAAGCCGCTCCCGGACATTTGCAATACCAAGGAGCTCAACTTTTTTTTCAGTTTTCAGGAATATCGAATTGCACACCAGATTCGCCAGGCGCTCGGGGTTCTCGGTGCGGTCGGTGGCGGAAATGGTATCGGTGCTGATTTTCTTGGTGAACTCCGCGTACTGTGCAAAGGATTTCTGCAATGTCCGCATCAGGGCGGCGTCGCCGGGGCTTACCGGCTCGCCCAGCGGCACAGTCTGTACCGGCGCCACCGTAACCAGGGAAAAATCTTTTTGCGCGTCTGTTGAGAGTATGGTTCCCCGGTACTCGCCCTGAAGTATCACCCGGTAGGTACTGTCCGGGAGCTTCAGGTGCTGGATAATGCGCATAACAGTACCTACCGGCCAGGGCTCGTCTTCGCCCAGGGACGCTGGTTCATGCTTTTTCAGGCAGGCGGCAAAGAGCCGGTTGTCCCGACGCAGGGCTTCTTCCAGGGCGGCCATGCCGGGCCGGTAGGTGATAAAAATGGGAACCACAGTCTGGGGAAAGAGCACCAGTTCCCGTAAGGGAAGCAGGGGAAAATCCTCTACCACAAGTTCGCTGTTTTTGGTTTCAGTGGGAACAAAATCCCAGAGCAGGGATTTTTCTTTTAAACCTGAAAAAAACCCGGAGATGCCGCCTTTTTTTGCATTGCCATTGGGTTTCACAAACTCACGCGCTCTTCTGCAGCGGGTTAATTTCGGGTGCTTCGGATTTTTCCACCACCTCCCGGGTGATGACTACGTGCTTGCTGCCCTCCATTGAGGGTATCTCGAACATGATGTCGGTCATGAGTTTTTCCACAATGGCACGAAGGCCCCGGGCGCCGGTTTTCTGCTTGATGGCCATGTCCGCGATGGCGTCTATCGCCCCCTCGGTAAAATCGAGTTTGACATTGTCAATGGCAAGGGATGCCTGGTACTGTCTGACTATGGCGTTTCGCGGCTCGGTAATGATGCGCCTGAGCTCCTCACGCTTGAGTTCCTCAAGGCTTACCGTAATGGGCAGCCGGCCTATGAACTCGGGGATCAGGCCGAAATGGATAAGATCATCAGGGTGCATAGCATCGTACAGTTCTTTGAGACTTTTTTCGCCGCCCTTGGCATCGGCGCCAAAGCCCATAGGGTGCTGCACCACGCGGCGGGCAATGAATTTATCCAGACCCACAAAGGCGCCGCCGCAGATAAAGAGAATGTCTGTGGTGTCTATGCGAATCATTTCCTGATTGGGATGTTTCCTGCCGCCCTGGGGAGGCACCGAGGCGATAGTCCCTTCGATTATTTTGAGCAGCGCCTGCTGGACGCCTTCGCCTGACACGTCACGGGTAATCGATACGTTTTCGCCTTTTCGGGCTATCTTGTCAATTTCGTCAATATACACAATGCCCCGCTCGGCTGAGGCGATATTGCCGCCGGCGTTCTGGTACAGTTTGAGCAGTATGTTTTCCACATCCTCGCCAACGTAGCCCGCCTCGGTAAGGGTGGTGGCGTCCACAATGGCAAAGGGCACTTTCAGTTTTTTTGCCAGGATTTTGGCGAGCAGGGTTTTACCTGTTCCCGTGGGGCCGATGAGGAGCACATTGGATTTTTCGATTTCCACATCGTCGGGCTCCTTGGCGGGGTTGGCAATGCGTTTGTAGTGGTTGTACACCGCTACAGACAGGGCTTTTTTTGCCGCGTCCTGGCCTATGATAAACATATCCAGATAGGTTTTGATCTCCCGGGGCGTGGGAATGTCGCTGGTGAACTGGGTGGAAAGCTCGTGATCCTCTTCGGAGAGAATCTTGCGGCACACCTCCACGCACTCATCGCAGATAAATACGTCATTGGGGCCGGCAATAAGCCTGCGGGCCATGTCCGCGCTCTTTCCGCAGAAAGAGCAGATACGTTCAAAACTTGCAGGTCCGTTACGAAGCCGCGCCATTTTTATCCCTCGTTAAAATTGAATCCGCCACGCCGTACGCAACAGCGTCTTCCGCTGACATATAAAAATCCCGTTCCATATCCGCAGCAATTTGTTCGATATTTTTCCCCGTATGTTTGGCGAAATAATCGATAGTCATTTTTTTGAGCCGTATAATTTCTTTGGATTGAATCCCTATATCCCGCGCCTGTCCTTGCGCGCCGCCCCAGGGCTGGTGCATGAGCACCCGGGAGGAGGGGAGTACCATGCGCTTGCCCGGCGCACCGGCGGTTAAAATAAGGGCGCCCATGCTGGCAGCCTGGCCCAGGCAAATAGTCTGCACATCGGACTTTACGTGCTGCATGGTATCGTAAATGGCAAGCCCTGCGGTAACCGAGCCGCCCGGCGAATTGATGTAGAGATTGATGTCTTTATCGGTATCCTGTCCATCCAAAAAGAGGAGCTGGGCCACCACCAAATCCGCGCTGAGATCGTTGATCTCGCCATCCAGAAACACGATCCGGTCTTTGAGCAGCCGGGAATAGATGTCATAGGCCCGTTCTCCGGCGCCGGTTTGTTCCACAACCATGGGAACTAAATTGTTCATTTTTTCATTCATATATACAATTTACCTGTTATCCGCCATTAAATCCAGATAATTCTCCTTTTTACCCGGTTTAAGGGTGTTTTCGGCCAGCAGCATATCAAACAGCTTCCGTTCCTTGATGTCTTCTTTGAGATACTCTTTCATGTTGTCCTGTTCGTAGTATTTTTTGAACTCCTCAAGGGCGGTTCCGCTCTCGGCGGCCATGGTTTCAAGCTCTTTTTCCACTTCCTCGTCGCCGGCCTCAAATTTTTGCTCCTCTATGAGGGTTTCCACAATGAGCCGGGAATGGAGGGCCTTTTCGGCCGCAGGGCGCCATTCTTTTTCGATATTTTCAAGCCCGTCGCCGGATTGGGCCAGCATTTGCATGACCCCTTCGGCGGAGGTGTTGAAGCGCCGGGCCAGGTTACGTATGCGGCCGTCAAGCTCCACCCGGATCATGGATTCGGGGATGATTACCGGCGTATTTTCCATGATTTTTTCCAGCAGCCTGCTTGTTTTGATTTCCTTAAGCCTGCGTTCCAGGTTTTTATTGAGCCGATCCCGTATGCTGTTTTTAAGATCATCCAGGGTTTTGTATTTCTCGTCCACGTCCTGGGCAAGATCATCGTCCAGCGCGGGGAGCTGCTTTTGTTTGAGGGCAGTCAGTGTTACCCGCAATTTTTTGGTTTGACCCGCAAGGCTGGCATCTTCAAAATCCGCAGGGAATGTTTTGGTAAACTCCCTGGTTTCGCCTTTTTTCATTCCGGTTATTTCATCGTCAAATTTGTAGATATTATAGCCCGAACCAAGGGTAAAGACAAAATCCTGCCGATCAGAATTGGGCAGCGCCTCGCCGTTTTCCCCGATTTCGCTGTAATTCACCGTAACCACGTTGTCCTTTTCGGCAACTGCGCCCTCGTCCCGGTCCATCACAATGGCGTTCCGGTCCCGGACTTCTTCCAGTTCCCGATTTAAATCTTCGTCGCTTACACCGGCGTCGGGAACTTCGACTTCCAGCCCCTTCCATTGGCCCACGGTTACTTTGGGCAATACGTCGTATACCACGGAAAAGGTCAGATCCTGCTCAAGGTCGAATTTAGGCTCATCCTGCACCTGGGGGGTAGAGTAGGGCAGGGGACGCTCCTCCCGGGACAGGTTTTCGTCC
The DNA here is from genome assembly GCA_025997895.1 of Spirochaetia bacterium. Taxonomy (GTDB): domain Bacteria; phylum Spirochaetota; class Spirochaetia; order Treponematales; family Breznakiellaceae; genus WQXQ01. The sequence continues at coordinate 14,792 of BNVF01000025.1, read as the reverse complement.
TGAAAAACCTCGGAAACTGCGGATTCGATGATTTTGCCCAGGGCCTCGCCCTTGAGGGACTCCCCGAATTTGCGTTCCAGTACTTCCTGGGGCACTTTTCCCTTGCGGAAACCCGGCAACTGGATGTTTTTGCTGTAATCTTTGAGCAAATCCTGATACTGGGAGCGTACTTCGTCTTTTGGCACAGTCAAACTTAGCTTGACATTCGATTTTTCAAGGCGGGTGATTTCTTTTGTTACATTGTTAGCCACGCTATTCCTCTTTTAGCTTGATGTATGAGATGCGAGAGATCGTTTCAACCTTACGGTTGAAACGCGGGACTTGCCCTCCAGTCGGCAACATCCTGTTGCCTCCTTTCGGGCCGCCTGCGGCCCCTGCCGGCGCCGTCCCTGGCGCCTTTTCCTCGTATTCACTCGGCGGGGCCTCCGGTTCAAGTCCCTTCTCTCTTACTTCGTGCGAGAGAAGGGACTTGAACCCTTATGCCAACGGCACCAGATCCTAAGTCTGGCGTGTCTACCAGTTTCACCACTCTCGCGCTGCCGGCAAGCCCAGAAACACCGCCGGTACCGCAAGAACGGTACTAAAACGGCTCATTTGGAAGGGCAATCCCACTGGACATAGTGTAGCGATTTATGGAGGAGATGTCAATTAAGACTTGACCTTTTCATGCCATTTGGGTAATATATAAGTACTTTTGGGCCGCTAGCTCAGCTGGTAGAGCAGCAGACTCTTAATCTGCGGGTCCTGAGTTCGATCCTCGGGCGGCTCAATATAGGGGACTTGACGTTTTTGAGTCCTTTTTGTAAGATGTAGTTACCTTCTGCGGGAATAGCTCAGTGGTAGAGCGCGACCTTGCCAAGGTCGATGTCGCGGGTCCGACTCCCGTTTCCCGCTCAGATTTTTAATGTAGCCCGGAATTGTTATAGTCCCGGGCTATTTTTATGCCCGGCTGGTGGTCATCCCTATCCCTTCATTTGAAATATTCAGGTAACCAGTGTTTTGGGGCGAAAGGCCAGTTTTCCGGGGGCTTTCGCCCTTTTTTTATTTGCGTTATGCTATCATCTGTGGAAACAAAGCTTTTAAACCTTTGGGTAATTCACCCTGAAACGATTATTGGCCTGGCAAAAGATGTTGTTGCTGCCCTCATTATCATCGTGACGGGTGTAATATTGTCCAAAGCCGTACAAAAACTCATCACAAAAGCCGCCGGCAGCGGACTCCGTGTAGACGAAACGGTAAGTTCTCTTTTGCGTATGGTGGTACGTTATGGGATCATCATTGTCTGCGTCATTATGATTCTCAACGTCTTTGGGGTAAATACCGCGAGTTTGATCGCCGTGCTGGGCGCGGCGGGAATAGCTATCGGCCTTGCGTTAAAGGATACCCTGGGAAATATCGCTGCGGGGATTATTCTGCTTTTTTTGGGCGCCTACCGCAGGGGAGAGTCTATCGAATTCGGTTCCTATAGCGGGACTGTTAAGGACATCAACCTTTTTACCACAATACTTGAAACCCCTGACGGGATATATATTTCCGCGCCCAATTCCAGTATCTGGGGCAGCCCGTTAAAAAACTATACCCGTAACGGCAAGCGCCGTATGGAGCTTTCGGTGAATATTTCCTTCTCGGATTCTATTGATACCGCGTTTCAGGTGATGCGGGATATTATCGCGGCGGAACCCAGATTTTTAAAAGAGCCGGCGCCCCAGGTGATACTACAGGCGGTAAAAGACAGTTCTGTAACCATTGTAGTCCGCGCCTGGGCTTCAAACCAGGTCTACTGGGATATTTACTGGGAGCAGATGCGTAAGCTCAAGGCCAAAGTCGAAGAGGCGGGGCTGCACATTCCCTTTCCGCAGCAGGATGTGCATATTGTTCCCGTAAACCCCCAGCCTGGTCCTCCGCTTTAGACTATCCACCTGTTCAGGGCTTTTATTACTTCGCCGATGTCAATGGGTTTTGCCAGGTGGCCGTTCATGCCGGCTTCAATGGCACGGTCTATGTCTTCCTTGTAGGCATTTGCCGTCATGGCAATGATGGGCACCGTGGCGGCATCTTTCCGGTCAAGGGAGCGGATGGCCCTGCACGCCGCATGGCCGTCCATGTTGGGCATCTGCACATCCATAAAAACAAGGTTGTAATAGGATTCCGGGGAAGCGGAAAATTTTTCCAGCGCGTCCCTGCCATCAACGGCTTCGTCGATTAGCACGTGGGTTTCGGAGAGCAGTTCTTTGAGGATCATACGGTTGATGTCAATATCTTCCGCAAGGAGTATACGTTTGCCGTCCAGATCCCGCTCCGCCATTGGGGAAGCGTCGCTGCCAGCCTTCGCGGTTTCCGCCATATCCATGTCCAGGGTAAAATCAAAACCGGTACCTTTTCCGTATTCACTTTCCACGTTGATCTGGCTGCCCATCAGCTTGACCAGATTCTGGCTTATGGCAAGCCCCAGACCGGTACCGCCGAAACGGACGGAAATGGAACTGTCCGCCTGCTCAAAGGCATTAAAAAGATTCTTCATCTGTTCGCTCTTCATGCCAATGCCCGTATCGCGTACCACAAAGTGTACCCGGTATTTGCCGTCTGCGTTTTCACACTGCACCAGGAAGTCTATTCTGCCGTCGTCGGGGGTAAATTTTACCGCATTGCCCAGAAGGTTAATCAGCACCTGCTTGAGACGGAGCTTGTCACCCATTACCCAGGGGGCGCCGGGCAGAGAAAAATTGTGATTAAAGGCAATATGCTTTTCCTCGCAGCGGAGGTGAATGATCTGGGCTACTTCATCCATAGCGGAGTCAAGGGCAAAGGCTTCGTTTACAATGGCGAATTTACCGCTTTCGATTTTCGACATATCAAGCACGTCGTTGAGTATGCCCAGAAGATGTTTGGATGCCGAGGATATTTCATCAAGGGAATCGTCCTTTTTCCCGATAGTGTCGGCGCGCTGCGCGATTTGGGTCATACCGATGATGGCATTAAGAGGGGTTCGGATTTCATGGCTCATACGGGCGAGAAATTCGCCTTTTGCCTGGGATGCGACTTTGGCCGCCTGGGTCTGTACCTCAAGTTCGTTGCTGCGCTCCCGCAGTTCATGGGTGCGCTGCTCCACGGTACGTTCAAGGCCCGCAGCCATTTGACGGTTTCGCTGAAAGAGCACTATCACAAGGACGAGGATGCTTCCCAGAATAATGGACGCGCCCAGAAGAAAGGGCTTCTGCGCCCGCGCCAGGGCGCCGGAATAGTCAAAGACCCGCCGGGTCCAACTGTCCACAATGCGGTTTGTGTCGATAAGGGTCTGGGCCTTGCTTACGATGGACCAGAGAAGCGCTTGATCCCGGTTAAAGCCAAAGGCCGCTTCATAGGGGCGCAGCAGTACGAGGTTGGCCTTGTAGCCCGTTGTCTCCATGTAATTGGTTATCGAAAGCAAAAGATTCCGCGTTCCCATAAGGAGATCAATCTGCCCCTTGTCCAGGGCTTTGATGGCCTCAAAACGATCGTTGAATTCCACGGTGTTCCGGTGATTGGGAAAGAGTTCGTAAAAAATTTCCTGGTAGGCGGTCCCTTTGATAAGGCCAATCTTCTTGTAGGGAATATCGCTCAGGGTAACATCAACCTGCCTGGATTCCGAAATAAAAGCGTAATAATCAACCTGAAAAGGCTGATCCGCAATAAGGTATTTCTGTTCCCGCTCTGCGGAACGTATCAACTCCATAGTCATAGCCGCAGCGCCACTTTCAAAAAGGGGAATGATCGTATCAAGTTCATCCTCTTTGGAATTGATGCAGGTAAAGGTAAGCCCGGAAAGGCGTTCAACTTTTCTGAGGGTGTCTATGGCTATGCCTTCCCATTCTTCTTCCCGCTCGTTGTAGAAACTTACCGGGTAGTTGTCGGTCTCCATTACCACAGGAATAGGAAGATCCCGGTGTTCTTCGACATAGTGCCGTTCATTAAAGGTAAGGCGGGTGTAGAGGTTGTACTTCTGATAGGTTTCAAGCCCTGTGTCGTACATCTGGGCAAAACGGTAGCTTCCGGCGGTCTGGAGGTATTTCTCCACCACCGAGACTATCGGCGCAAGACGCGGATCCTGGGTACCCAGGGAAACCTGGTAATAGGTAAGGGGCTGAAAATCTTCGATAATAAGATTGTCGTAAAGGGCGAAGATGCCCTCCATTGTTTCATCCATAAAAAAGGCGTCAATTTCCTTGAGGATCAGTTTCTGGTAGGCGTCTATGTAGTTGACTATAGGCTCTGCTATATAAGCCTGCCTGATGTAGGGGGAAACCAGGTCTTCTGTATTGGTTCCCTCAAGAAAACCATATCTGAGCTCCCGCCGGTGTTCCATGATGGCAAGCCTGTCCGAACCTTCCATACTGATAAATTGTATTTTTCGTTCCGCAATCGGATCGGTCATGTAAAGAAGACCGCCGCTGTTTGCTGAAACTTCGCTGGTAAAGGAAATGCTGAGATCTTCAATCCCCTTGCGCAGGAAATCCCAGTTGTAGATAACCGGCCTGAATTTGATGCCGAAAAAATCCGTAAGCCAGTCGCAGACAAGGGCGGCAAAACCGCTGGTGATATTTTCTTCATTGCGGAAACATTCGGTACTCTGGCGCATGCCGTAGGTAAAGAAGGATGTGCTTTTGGCAAGTTCTTCAATGGCGGCTATTTCTTCAGCGGTAATGCCCGGTACCAGGGTATAATGATTGTACTCAATGGCGTGAACCGGGGCGGCATCCTGTTTTCCCGCAGCGCAGGAAACAAGCAGGACAAGGATAGCGGCTAACAGCGTTATGGGGCGCGTAAAAGCTGCGGGGGCTTTCCTCCGGCGTCGGGAATACATCTACGGGCCTCAATCAAAGAAGTCGTTAAGCACAGCCTGAATGCGGCTGCTGTATTCCTGTACCAGATCTTCCGGGCCAACCTGCCCGGTGATCATCGGCACCAGATCGAAGTTCAGGCCAAGGTTGTCCCACATATCAAAGCCGGGCCTTGAAGCCATCATGGCAGCATAGTCAAAATTCCGATCATTCATATACTGACTCCGCGACCATCGGTCGTCAACCAGGCTCCGGTCGTCATTATACCAGTTTAGCCAGTCAAAGATCACCTGGTAGACCAGCAGGGGATCTTCAACACCCCTGGGGATAAGGTACCAGTTGTTCTGGGGCTGGCTGTGGCGGTTTGTCTCTTTGCTGCCGCCGGGGCCTACTGGCCAGGGAACAACGCCAATTTCAAAGGGCAGGTTCTTGCCGCCCTGTTCGTTAAAAATCCAGTCCGCGCCAATCCAGAAACCGGAGAGCCCCTCGGCATAGAGCCGGTTGTTAATCTCCCAATTGGAAACGTCCCAGGGGCGTGCTGTCTTGTCGGTGTTATACATATCGTAGATAAACCTGAGCGCTTCCAGCGCACCGGGGCTGGAGAGTTCTTCCTGCGCACCCCGGGCAATGCCGGCATTATTGGATAAGAGCAGGTTGGTAAGGAGGTTGGTCCAGTACCCGCTAAAGCCATAGACTTCGGGGCGGCCGTCATTGTCCGCGTCACGGGTAAGTACTTTAAGGTATTGCCGCCACCGGTCCCAGGTCCATTCGCCCCGCTCCCAGAGATCCTGGGGGCTGGGGAGGCCGGCCTTACGAATAAGATCTTTGTTATACGCAAGCACATAGGCGCTGGTACCACCTGAAACCGCAGGGGTAAAGAGGTAGGCTTCCGAGTGCCCGGAAAGCTTGAGGTACTTCATCACGTTCTGGGTACTAAGGACATCGGTGCCTTCAAGGCCAATCTCCTCCAGGGAAAGGGCGTAATTTTTCAGCGCCGCAGGAATGCCGAATTTGAGATCTACTTCGTACAGATCCACGTCGGGCTTTCCTTCGGGAACGGAAGTTTCAATGCTTTCCTGAACGCCGTCAAAAGTAAGGTTTACCGAATTAAAGACCACGTTGTACCTGGCTTCAATTTCCCGTATTTTGGCGAGCCTGAGCTCTGCCGTTTCGGGGTAGGACATCCCGGGGTCGTCTTCTATTGTTTGGTGTTTGCTCATGTAATAGCGGTCGTACCAGGTTCCCATTGTGATGATCCGCCTGCCGTCCGGGGTGTAACGGGCATTGGAAACCGGGGCATTTGGTTTTTGAGCAGTGGTCTCTTCCTGCTTACCGCAGGCGAGTAACAGAAAAACCACAATGACCAGGGAATAGAATCTGGTAAATCTGCCCATAAAACCTCCTATTTTATCTGTGCCACTGTTACGGCGTATACCTTGAGTTCCTTGCCCGTGTCTCCCACATAGAACTTGTCCAGGCAGGCGGTAAAATCGGGTGAGCCAAAAGCGGCGATCATATCGGCATAATGGAATTGGGCGCAGGAAACGGAATTATTGAATGCCGCAGGGGCAACCTTTGCCCAGCCTGAACCGCCTGACCAGCTTTGCAGTATCAGCTCCGGGGGGCTGTCCGAGCGGTAATACACCATAACCACGGTGTTTTCGCCGAATACCGCCGGGTCAAGGCCGCCGCCGTTTTTCACTGTATCCAGGGCAACAGCCTGTCCCCAGCCGCCACGGGAAGCACCGCTTGCCTTTTCGATAGCAAGCTCCTCCCCAAAGGGAAGCAGGTTGCTGGTATCCCGTTCGCCAAAACCCGGAGGCGGCCGGAAAGCGGCACGGGAATTTGCCCGGATTTCCCTGCCCCTGGAGTCGAGAAAACGGATGCGGGAAATAACAAAAGCGGAAGGGTCTTTCCCTGCTTCCAGGGCGTTATCCACCTTCCGTGTCAGGACGAAAAAGTTGTAAGCATTGGGAACAAAGTACCCGCCTTCCTTAAGCACGGCCCTGGCCGTATTGGGGTTTTTTTCCGGCAGGTAGACCGACCAGGAATGGGTCGATTCGGCGCGGTTTTGGCCGCTATAGGCCCGGATTTCCCCGGAAACGGCGAAGAATTCGTCATCTTCCCGCTCAAGCCCCAGGGTAATTTCCATGGTTCTGAGCTCCGAAACCCGCTTTCCCAGCAGGCTGGAGGCGTCAATAACGATAAAAGGCGCCCCAATCCCGGAAATATCGGCCTTAACCGCCTTTCCGCCCTGGTAATCAACCAGGCTCAGGCGGGTTCTTGCCGCCTCCACCGGAGATTCGTCAACGGCGAGGAATTCAAATTTCCCGTCTGTAAAGTCAATAACGCCGGAATTGCCGCACCCCGCCAGAAAGCAGAGGGAGAGGGCCAGAAAAAAAACAGGTTTCACTTGATTACTCCAGGGTGATCTATTGTAACCTTAAAAATGCTGTGCGTCCATAAATAATACATATTATTCCTTTTGCCAGACAACAGAACTGCTGAGCCAGGCAAGTTGGGCGTCACGGTACAGGGGGTTAGCGGGGCTGCCCTGGGGATGGGCGGCAATCCAGTGGAATTCGCCGGCAATAAGACTTTGTATCTGAGGATCCTTTAGCCATGCTTCGGCGGCGGCCAGGGCTTTGGATTCGGCGCCGGTGGGAATTGCCCATAATAGCGATGCCTGAATGCCGTATTGATTCCAGTTTTGGGGAACGGGAAAATGCCGGGCTGTTAGCAGACCGCTGCGGTACGAGGGAAGATCCATCACTTTACTAAACGGGGCGTATAACCAGGAATTACCATCGCGTAACAAAAAGGACAGAGCTTCGGTCCAGTTGCAATTTTTTGAATTCTGCTGAAAGCGGGGGTCATCGGCAATAAGCGTATACCTGTCATCCCATTGCTTTTGTTCATCTGCAAAAATGCCCATTTTCTGCTGCAGAAGCTGCGAAGTCCACGCCCAGAGCGCGTCCGGTTCTGCACCGGGAAGTATAAGCGTCCCTTCCCCGGGAGCCGCAATGCGTGTATACGAAACCGTATTGCCTGAGTGTTTGTAAAAAACCAGCCAGGGATCCAGAGCCAGCAGCAGGGCGCCGTTTTCCTCCCTGGTTTCGGTAAGTGATTTAAAACAGATCACCCCCGCCCCAACGCCAGAATTATACGGACTTGTGCGGGTTATACAAATACCGGGGCCCTTGGGGATGCCGCTTTTCGGACTCCATGTTTTTATTCTGGTAAAGGGAGGAGCACTTTGCCTGAGAGACCGTGCCCAAACGCTGGCAAGGGTATCTTCCACATACCAAACCGGCCGGGGCCTAAGGACATAAAAAAGTCCTGCCCCAAACAAGAGCACAATCACGATTATTACCACAATTTTTTTGAGAGAGAACCTTGCAGGGTATTTGTTATTTAAACTCATGCCTACAGTATAAATTGTTTCCGGCTTTTTGAAAAGTTCATATGCCCCACACCGTTTGCCCAATTTGCGTTACGCTGTTCTAATTAAAACCTACCAAATCGTTAACTGGTCAGGCTGTTTAATCCGAAAGGTGTCACCTGTCTGCTCTACCACATACAGGCCGCGCTTTGACATCGCCGATAGAAAAAACTGATTTTACTTCTACAATCATTACATAGTCACCGTTTTCCAGCATCAGGTCAATTTCAGCTATGCGGCGACGCTGTTCATCTTTTATCAGGTGGTTGCGGGATATGCGGGTAAACGGGTAGCCCAGTTCGTATCGCACAAACTCCAAGCTATCCGGCCTAGCCGGACAGCACGTGTACCTTCGATTTCCAGCCCAAGCTGCCGCTGCAGTTCCTCGTTGATGATAATTGTGCTCGCTCCGGTGTCCACTATGGCACTTACCGTTACTTGCCGAATCTCACTTTCCGGCATTAACCCGCGGCCGGCGACTGCCCGATCTGCCGCATTGGTCAGGGTGATTTCTGTTACTACTTTACCCATTATGTTCTCCCTATTCATAGTTACCACTCCCGGGGTTTCCAGTCTTGCGGAAGTTCAGCTATTTTAATTGTATCTCCTGACGGTTCCAATACGAAAAATCCTTTCTTTTGCGCATAATTCTTTACAGAATCATCTACTATTCCGCCCGCAACTGTACCAAGATATTTTCTTTTGTCATTATGTTCATCAAGATAGTTTCGTATTATGCCCATACGCTCGACATGTTCATCTATATCTTCTGTACTTAAATGAGTTTTTACCTCTACTGCCATTACATAGTCACCATCTTCTATGAGTATGTCTACTTCCGCCAATACCCGGTTTGTTTGCAGATCTCTAAACCTAACACGGGAATTTGACCGGGTAAACTCATATCCTAATTTTCGAAATTTATTTTCGATATTTGGCAGTACCGTACTTTCTATCAAAGTACCAAGTTTATTGCCTAATTGCCCGATTTTTTTATCGGTTTCCTTCATCTGCTGAGCTGTTTCCTTCATCTGCCGAGCCGTTTCTTCAATCTTCCGATCGGTTTCCTTAGACCGCAGAGCAGTTTCTTCAAACATTGCCCACACCTTTTCAAAAGTCAATCCCATTGTCGGTTCCATAAACACCCTCCACTCTCATTCTTAGTTATATGATACTACACAAATGTTAATAAGTCAACATTTATGATAAAATTTATTCGAAGGCAAAATATGTTTGATTGAGGGGCGCACAAAAAAAAGCCGGGCTTTTATACCCGGCTTGATAAGGTTTTTACTTTTTCTGTGCCATTTCCAGACCTGCATCACCTACATAACCGATAACAGGGTTTAAATTACCAGTACCTAAACCATATGCTCGAGTTGAGGGTCTCAAAGATGCCGGATTAAACGCCTGAACATCTACTACTGTCGCTGTGCCGGCAGTATTTCCGGGTATTGCGGTAATTGTTCCACCAACGGTATGCACACCAATGCTCACTTTATAATCCGAAGGCGTATTATTACCCGGAACAACCGTGCACTCCCAATTACCGGTATACATATCGTAATCGTCAACACCTGCGGGTATAGTTGTCGTTCCACCTGTAAAATCCGTACGATATGCGTAGTGTACAGCCATCGTTGTACCACTTCCGGCAGATGAATAATATGATATAAATGGTACTTGATATCCTTCCGCATTCTTACCAACAGTAATAGTTGACTTAGTGCCAACCGAAAGATAGGCATCCACCGTTACAGCTTGTACAGCATCTTCACCGGAATTGTATGCAGGAATATAGGCATATTTTAAGTCAGCGCCGGTATTTGAATAATACGAAAGATGTATATGATTATCACTATCCACCGCAAGACTTACATCATTTCCCGCACCTTCGTCTACAACTATTGCATTACTTTGCCATTGAGCCGCAGAATTTCCTGAAGGATCATCATTATACGAGAATATAAGTTCTCTGTTGGCAGCATCATACCATGCCATGACTACAATATCGGCAGCACCATTTTTTACCACTCCGATAGCAATATTATTGCTAGGTCCATGCTCAGAAGCAGCCGGATAGGTCGTAGTCCAGCCACCGGTTGAATTGAGACCACCAATTACATCACCTGCTTCATACACAATATTCTGCCCAGCATTAAAAGTGCCCGTTGCGGCCACAGTTTGGTAACGCGAAGGATTTGCATCTGCTGCTGGAGTTCGAGAACCTTGTCGTCCACTTATATCAACCAAGCCACCGCTGGTTAGTGAGACAGAAATGTTTTGAGCAAGTGTAATACGAGCAGTAGTTGGTGTATCAGTGGCACTTGTTGTAAGACGGAACGTGTTTGTTTGAGTATCTGCAATGTAATACTGTACGGTTTTGTTTCCTGCATCCCCATTGGTTCTTATATATACCGATGTTCCATTTGCCAATCCATGATTATTAGAAGTATATCGAGTACTTCCAGTGTTGGCCGCATTTCCCGTTACCGTAAAATCTGTTCCTACAGTATCAGAACGATTCGCACCCACGGCACCCGCCCTAAAGCGGATAGATTTAGTGGTATTATCGTAATACGCCATATAGACATTTACTCTGTTGGTGGTATTGTTAACCGCTGTTGCCGGTGTGGGCATGGATGTTGTCATAACCGGATACTGAATGCGGTTTACATCAATAATTGAAGAAGCTTTGCCGCTGTTTGTCGGTATCGATGTCGTTTCGAGCCGCATAGAATTCAAAAGGTGTCCGGTATAGTTATCGCCTGTCTGCTGCGCAATTGCTCCAGCATTTACTGAAGCGGGCCGCCTGTTAAAGAATGAGAAGTAGGCACTCGTAGGCGGATTATTGCCTGATGATTCATCAATATTCTCTGCAACTCCGTATGTATTACCTCTTGCGTCAAAGGCAAAGGTATTATGAGTGTAACCACCCCAGCCGCTCTGATATGGTGTCTGACTTGCGAAGTTAGTTGTACTAGTATCATTAGTATTTTTTTGGTCTCCAACATTGTAACCTGGCATATTAAACCACATATAGTCGTTGGCAAATGAGAAGCCAATTTCGCCATTGGGACCAACCTTCATCGTTGGGTAACGCACTTCGCTTAGCGGCGTAAACACATTGGTAAAATGCCAGACATCAATAAATGTGTCATCGGTAAGGATGTCGTTATTGATGCCGTTAGGCAGTTTGTTAATGTCAGCGGTATTGCTGTTTATCATGTTAAGCGAATTAATCGAATTTACCCGCACAATAAGCGGCCCGCTCGTTACAGTTGTGCCGACATTTGCAGTAAGTTTGCGGTAATTCTTCCGTGCTGTATCGGTGTCAGGAATTGTTTCCACTGTCGGCGTAAGTCCTGTACCATTAAGCGTAATGGTATTAGCCGCATCCGTTGCGCCAAAGTTAAAGCCGTAAACATTGATTAGTCTGTCTTCACCGACAGGGTAATGCCCCTGCGCGGTACGGTTAAAGACCGACGGCGCTCTTTTATAGAAAGGAGATAAATCGGTTTCTATTTCAGCAATATACGGCACTACGTCCATACGGTAGGTCTTTGTTACCGAATTATTTTGGGTCGTACTGCGTATATCCTTTACCAGCACGCTTACCGTCCGGTCCGCAGCGGCTGCGGTGGCTATGTAGGCGGTATCCAGATCAAGCTGCCAGTTGATCTTGTGCCCGTCCTGGCCATGTGAGACCGTAGTTGCCTTGAATTTCCAGTGGTCGTTATCAAAATCGTCTGTCGTTGTCCAGGTTCCGCCGCTAAATCTGGCTGCCCGCGTATAGCCCACAGGAGGAGGGGTAGGAGGGGTTCCGATGTCTAGGACGCCGTTGTTAAAGGCAAAATCGTCCATCTTAATGTAAATCTCACCCACGGTGTTGTTGTCACTGGCGCTTCCCCGTATGCTTATCTGGCCGGAAACCTTGGGGTCCCGATCCATTACACCGATTCCTCCAGTGGTAAACACATCAGGCAGATCGGCTTCCAGCTCTATGTGGCCGTTATTCCTGCTGTTCTCATATAGCGAGTTATCCGTTGCACTGTTCCAGTGGAAGGGATTAATCTCCGCAACAGGCGGGGTTTCGTCGATATTGTCAACGTCAATGTTGAACAGCACCGTGTGGGCGAGCTGCTCACTTTCAACGCCGGAAGTAGTGGTATCCCATACCTTGACAATAAGCTGACGTGAATGAGTAAGCGCGGCGCCGGCACCGATTATGGATTCCGGTATGGCGGCCAGCTCGGCTGCGCTGTATTCAAGAGTTGCCGAATCCGGCGAACCGGGGTCAAAGGCACCTGACTTTGTAGTACCCTCCTCGGTATATTCCCAGGCAGTGCCGTTGGTTGCGGCAGCGGCTGCGGGGCCAAAGGCGACAAAGGTTGTACCTGCATTTTTGTTCAGCGCACCAAACTGTGGCCAGTCAGTGTCTTCCGATGTTGCAATGGTGTATACTTTACCCCGTACCAGCGCGGTTGCGCTTACCGGCGTTGGGTTCCGGGTAACGTAGGCAACCCGGTAATACTTTTGCCCGTTGCCGAACTGCGTATTCAGCTTGATGCTAAACTTGCTATTGCGCACCGTAAAGTCGGTTTGTATTTCCTTGTTCCCGTTTGCAAACGTGCCAACGGTAAAGGCCTCGGCAAGATATTCGCCGGGATGGTCTTCGTCGGTCCAGGGAGTGACATTCCCGTCCCCATCAATATCGGTCCCCAGATTGAAACTCATGATTTTGGGCTGGCCGTTAGCTACATAAATGTCCCGCTCGTAATAGGTAGCGTTATCCGCTTTGTCAAAAACCACATAGTGCAATTTTACCGGGCCGTCTTTCAGGCGGGTTGAATCGAAATCTACGCTCCAGGTTTTGCGGGCACCGCCGATGAACTCCTTGTACAAAAAATTGTTCCGGGAGTCGTTGTAGCGGTAATCGCTTTGCAGCACTATCCCCGAATCGGTAGACCACCATCCTCCGGATCCGTCTCTGACATCCGGGAAGAAGGGCAGATTAGCCCCCGTGCCCTCGGCAATTGTTTCACTGAAGGTGTCGCTGGTTGGGTCTGGGTCTGCAGTGCGGCCCGATTTTGCGTACTGGGTAGCGCCTGCTGTCCAGGAGTATGAACCAGACTTTTCCCACAGCGAAATGGGCGTTCCCCCCCGCGAGAAGTACAATACTACCCGTGAAACTTCGGCGACATTGTTCCGTGCTTTTAAGCCGGTATCCCAGGCTTGACCAACCAGTGTTGATTCGCCGATTAAATTGCTTTCCCCCTGGTATATCGCATGGGGATAAAAGTTATCTATCCGCATGCTAAAGGTGTTTTGAGTCTGATTGGGCGACGATGCGTTGTCCTGTGCCTGAATCGCCACACTGTAAGAACCGGAACTGTTTAAGTAATTCCCCACAAAAAAGGCGGAGTTGTTGGAGTTAACCGGAATGTTTACCCAATAATCAAAATACCGTGAGTTGGTTGCGGGATAATTCGCTTCAAACACCGCGCCTGAGGGAATACCGGAAATAGTTTGATTTGCGGTAAACCAGGTATATTGTTCGTTATTGGCGGCGCCATACATCATAAAGTTGACACCTGTCGGGTTGTTGATAATGTACTTTTTACCCACTTCCAGCGATGTTGTCGTTGGCGGCATTTCAACCCAGGGAAGGTCTCCCGATTCTGTGGTATGACTTTCCAGTAGATTAGTCCCATATGTTGCAGATTCCTGCCCTTTGAGCCTGAGGGATTTCAATCCGCCTTCATCCCGTATTCTGGCGCGTATAACAAAGCGGCCTTTTAGAATATTGGCGCCCTGCTCGTATGCAATGTCATCGGCCCCGTTTGCAGCCCCGTTTTCGGGACGTATAAATGTTTCCACAATACGGGGCACGTTATTGTCGAATTTTAATGTCAGAATTTGCGGGGCACCGTAATGCTTGGCGCTTGTGGGATTGTCCCGCCAGCCGTCAACGGCCCGTACCTCCACCTGAACCAAACGCTGGTCTGTTGCGGTATCCGGCGGATTAAGTTTTTCATCGCTGTTCAGGTAATATGTCCAGTTCATGGAACTGAGTTTTGAGGAGTCTGCGGCATCAAGAATTTCATAGTAGCCAACATCCTCACTTGCGATGCTGCTGGTTGGTATGCCGCTTGGAGCAGTAGGGAAAGCGCCGGGAGCGCCAAGAAGCGCCCAACTGGATACGGGATCAGTACCGGCGATCTGCAGATCGGTTTGGGCACGTACACGAATCTCTATGGTTTTAATGATATCGTTATCGGTGGCGGAACCAACCAATTGCACTTCGCCGCCAACGGTCTGGTCGTTGTTATGACTGGCAACTTTTATGATAGGCAGGTCTCCATCAGGATCTACAATTACCCAATAGGTGTAGTAAGAGACATTCTTCGCCGTGTCAACCACTTTAAATTTTATCGGCAGCCGCCACAGGTTAAGGTTTGCGGCACCTTCCTGGATAACATAGTCATTCCGGATTGCGTTTCCGGTCACATCGCCAATATTGTTAAAATGCC
>BNVF01000024.1 GCA_025997895.1 Spirochaetia bacterium | reverse complement strand
GGCTACTCCCCGGTATGGGGAAGCAAAAAAAATGAGAATTTATGAAAAGTACAAGGAGTATTGGGAACCTGCGGTTCCCTTCCGATTAATGGAAAAAAAACTAAGGAGTATTTATGAACACGATGATGAAAAAAACGGCTCTGGCGGCAGCGATCCTGCTGGCCCTGGTACTGGCGGCCTGCGTGCCTCCGGTTGGAACAAGCACGGAAACCGCGAGCGCCGGGGACTACGCCCCCTTAAGCGCCACCGTAGAAGACGCCGGCTACGGCATGGCGAAACTGACCTTTGCCAACGGCTCAGGCCACCCGGGCCGCTCCTTAACAGAGACTGAAGACCGGATGGCTTGGGACTTCGCAGAAGTTATTTTCTATAACGACACCACCGCCAAATACTATACGGCCTACGGCAACCGGGGCGATGTCCTCAGCATAACCATCCCCTACGGCGACTATCAGCTCAACGGCGTCGGTGGCGTCGGTGAAAACAAGGCCCTCATGTTGCTGGGCAGGAAAAGCAGCATGACCCTCCTGGCTATAGGCGGCCTTGAAGACGCGGGGTCTACGCCCGTCACCGTTAACTCGTCAACTCGCAGCATTACCTTCAAAATGAAAGGCGTGAGAATTATGCCGTCTGCCAGTTATTCAACTACCAATCATGTCATGGTTAATGCCCCGGCTGATTTTAAACCCCCCGACACTACCGGCACCCTCGGCGGCGCGGGTACAATCACTATAAACGGCACGCCAGGATACATCTGGTTTAAAATACCGGATAACGCCACCCCCGCCAATTGCGTTAACATGCAGTTTCGTTTCGATGACAACTACGCGACCTTTGCCGACAAGCTCTACGCCAAGGCCGGCAATGCGACCGACGGCTGGGCTGAGCTGGAGTGTGCCCTGCCGATGAGCAGCGGTGGGCGCGCTTTTTTTGCCCACTATGTAACCGGCCCCACTATTACTAATATGGCAAGTAACACCGATCGTATGGAAGACGGGCTGCTGACAAGCGCAAACAACAATACGATATACGTGGCCATTGATACTACCACCGGTGGTCTCAGCGGAGTCAAAGGCTGGGCTGCTATAGGCCTGAACCTTCCGGTCAGCGCCTACAAGGCCGCCAACGACACCACCGGCGACGACATGGTCCTCCAGTGGTATCTGCGAAACGGCATTGAATGGAAACCCACTGTCGTAAACGGCCCCGGCAATATGGTTATGCTCAGAATCGGCGATGCGGACTTTCCCACCGACCCCGCCGGCCTGACAATCAGCCTCACCTTTTAAGCGCCAGGCCATTCTGACGCCGGACGGATACTCCGGCGTCAGAATTCCCGCAACGGAGAACACAATGAGAAACCATGAAAGCCGGATACCCCGCCTGCTCATACTGGCAACGCTGGCAGTCTGCCTCTCGTCCTGCACCTGGGGTTATATCGAGAACTCAGGCAGCCTTGATCTGGTACCCATACCTTACCGCTGGGAATTCAGCGTGGGGGACGATTTCACCCCCCGCCAACATCTTTCGGTGTACCAGCGGGCCGGCAGCGGCTCACTCACACCGATCCCCCTGGACAAGGTGGACATCTCGCTGGTCAACGCCGCAGGCGACAGCGCCGCCGATGCAGTCCCCGTCTCCGCCGACAGCTCCTACGCCCTCCTGCAAGCCGGCACAAAAGACGTGCTGCTGTCCTACCATGACCAGTCCGTGCGTTACACGATCACAGTAGCCGACCCCTCAAACCCCTTCGGCGGCGGCGGCGGCGGCAGTGGTTCCGGCGGTTCAAGCAGCGGCGGCGGCATTGATATCGGTATGACGTGGTGAGGAAAACAAGAATTCAAAATTTAACCACTGACCACACAGACCCTCACGGACGAAGAATGAAATTTCAAAACAAAAGTCCGTGCTGTCCGTGTGGTCTGTGGTTTTTTATTATTATTATCATATTCATAGCCGCCTCTCCCCTCTATGCCCAAAAAGAATCCGTGGCGCTGGTTCCTTTTTGGGGCGATGACAACGATATTATCATCAGCTTTGGCGCGGAGCTTGCCCTGGCCGTGGGCAAGATGGACGGCTATACCTCCGCTCCGGTGGACATGACCAACCTGCCCGATGACGTGCCGGAAGGCGGCTTCCCACCGTACATTTGCCCCAGCCCTTCGCTCACCAAAGACATCCCCTATGCCATGACCGGTGAACTCGTAAAAGTGGACGATAGTTACTCCCTGCGCCTGTACCTGTGGAGTATGGCAGACACCCGCCTGCTGTGCAGCGACGAGATAGGCGCCGCCAACCGCGAGGAACTGGCCCAGTACCTGCCGGGCCTGCTGGAATGGCTCTTTTCCTGGATCAAGAAGGATGCAGACCCGAAGGCGGCAGCCACCGGCTCCGGCGCTGGCTCCGGAGGCGGAGGCGGGGCGTTCACAGAGGATAAATTCCTGTACCTTGGCCTGCGGTTCGGTACATCCTTTCACCTGTACACCCTGTCCGCAGCAGCCCAGTATATAGACGCCAATGTTGACCGGTGGTTCAACCTCAACTTCGCGTTTCAGATAAGCTATGATCCGCTATCCTTTCTGGGCTTCCAGACCGGGGCCCTTTTCAATTATGACCACGCACCTTTTCAGTCCTGGTCAATGCAACTGCCGGTATTGGTCAAATGGACTATGTTCCGGGAAAAGCCTTATGGCGCGCTCCTGGCGGGGCTGTACTATAACCAACCCCTAAGCCCCATGTACAACGAAGATCTGGGGGGCAGCTTTAACTACACCCAAACCCTGCCCCTGGGTTATACCCTGGGTCTCAACCTGGGCATCAGAGAAACCCGTGGCTATTTTTTTCTGGACATCCGCTGGTCCCAGGATATCGGGGAAACGGTCAGGGATAACGGTGACATCCTCTTCAAACGCGCCATGATGAACGTATCTATTGGCTACGAAATGGGATTTTTTGACAAGAAAAAGAAATGAGAGAGAGCCTGAAACAAATAGAGTATGCCTACCGTGAAAAGACATTATAGCCGTGCAATTTCGTCTTCGGACAAACTCGTAAATTTGGCTATCTTGCTCATTGACATGCCGTCTTCTTTCATTTTCCTGGCAACTTCGGTCTTTCCTTCGGTCTTTCCTTCGGCTTTACCTTCGGCTTTACCTTCGGCCTTTCCTGTTTTAAATGCGTGATTAACGCCGCTCGTCCAGTCGGAAAGCGCCATCTGCCGCATATGGTACGCATGCAACGCATCTTTGTCTTGTGATACAAAATCCATCCGTTCATTGGCCCTTTGTATTGCCGCGTCCATACTCATTGCCTCCTTGATAACTTCATCCGGGCTGTCTTGGTCCAGCCAGGCAAGCCAGCGCTGCAAAGAATCGTTCTTTATGTCCTTTTGCCTCAACCGCTTGAATTTCACCATATCAATAAAATGTATTTCCAGTGCTTCGGTTAAAATATAATCACGCTCGGTATCCTCCCGCAAGTGGAACGTGGCGTGATAGTTCCTGGTTGGAAGATACTCAAAGTTTACGATGTTGATGGCTATGACATTTGGCAGCTTCTCGTAATCATCTCCCGACTCCAGGCTGAGGGTATAATCCCGGCTCCAATAAAAAAGGCTGCGCTTGTCCATATTCCCCAGGTTTTTAAGCTGAACTTCAATGTTTGCCTTTGTGCCTTCCGCTGTCCTGGCCCTAACGTCTAAAAGACTTGCCTTGTCGCCGATTATTTCCGCGGTGAGCGCCCTGTTTTCGACTATTTCCACCGAAACGAGCGGCTCTTTCCGGGTGCCGGCAAGAACGGCATTAAGGAAACTCAAGAGTTGCTCTTCGTCGCCGGGTTCGCCGAGCATTTTGAGAAAGAGGTAATCATTCAATGGGTTTAAGCGTTCCTGTTTTTCGGTTTTCTCTGCCATGTTTTAGAGTATAAGTAATTTATTGCCGAACGGCAAGTTTACCTAAGAGAAGAAAACCGCAGAGGTTGAACCGGAGGTTCAGCAGAGTTTTAGGTCGAAATCTTAACGTTTTCCTCTGCGTCTCTGCGGTTAAATATTCTTTCAAACCTTTGGTTTGACCCCTTTGTGCTCGTGATTGGAATTACTGCGAATAAATGCAACCTTTGCCCGCGGAAGCGGTCAAAATAACGTGATACAACTCAATGAAATGACCCTTGCTGAATTGTGCCTGAGGGCTTCGGCAAAGTACCATAAACGTCTCGCTTTTGAGCTCTTCCGGGATAGGAAAACCTGCCGCCCGGTGAGTTATGGCCTGCTGGGCATACGCGCCGGGCAGATTGCGTCGATTTTGAAGCAGTTGGGAATCGGCGCCGGCGACCGGGTACTGCTCCTTTCGGAAAATCGTCCCGAGTGGCCCCTGGCTTACTTTGGCATTGCCCTGGCAGGAGCGGTTTCGGTGCCTGTTTTGCCGGGTTTTGCCGCCGAGCAGATACGGCATATTTGTAAACACGCCGGGGTTTCGGCAATCTGTGTGAGCCGCGCCCTGGAAACGAAAATTAAAGGTATTGAGCCGAATGTGCCGCTGATTTTTGTTGATGATATTCACGATACCACCACAGGCAACGCTACGGCAGACGCCATTGACGGGCAATTTCCGCAGCGGACCGCCGATGATCTGGCTTCTATTGTATATACCAGCGGCACCCAGGGGAACAGCAAAGGGGTAATGCTCTCCCACCGGAACCTTATCTACTGCGCCCAGGCATCCCGCGCTTTAATGCCCATCTACCCCAGGGATAGGCTGCTTTCAGTACTGCCGTTGGCGCATACCTACGAGTGCAGCCTGGGGCTGCTTACGGCGCTGATGAACGGCGCGAAAATAAGTTACCTTGACCGTCCGCCTTCACCCTCGGTGCTGATTCCGGCAGCCCAGGCCCTGCGGCCTACCTGCATGGTAACAGTGCCGCTGCTCATCGAAAAAATTTACCGCCAGGAAATAGCCCCTGCTCTTAAAAAAAATCCCCTGTACCGCTGTGCCCTGACCCGGCCGCTGGCGCTGCAAGCCGCCGGGCGGAAGCTCAACTCCGCCCTGGGCGGTTCAATCCGCTTTTTCGGGCTTGGCGGCGCTCCGCTTTCGGCGGAGGTTGAGGATTTTCTGCGGAGCTCCCGCTTTCCCTACGCGCCGGGTTACGGCCTTACCGAAACCGCCCCCCTGGTGGCGGGAACCGCGCCCTATTGTTTTCCCCGCCGATCAGCCGGCTCCATTTTACGGGGTCTTGCATTGCGCATAACAAAAGAAGGGGAGATACAGGTGCGGGGGCCCAATGTGATGATGGGCTATTATAATGATGAAGAAAAAACCCGGGAAGCCTTTACCCCCGACGGCTGGCTGCATACCGGCGATCTGGGTTGCATTGACCGCCAGGGACGCCTGTATATCCAGGGACGGCTCAAGGCGCTCATACTGGGGCCTTCGGGAGAAAATATCTACCCCGAGGAAATCGAGGGACTCCTGAGTGCGTCGAATCTGGTAGAAGACGCCCTGGTCTACCCCGGCGAAAAAGGTGAGCTTGTCGCTTTGGTTCACATCAGCGAAAGCGCCAGAGCCGCAGCCCAGTCCACGGCCCAGGCAGTGGTGAACGCGCTGGAAGAATTAAGGCAGTGGGCAAATAAAAAACTCGCAAACTTTTCGCGGTTAAGCCGCATTGAGGTACGGGACGAACCGTTCGAGAAAACTCCCACCTTGAAGATAAAACGTTATCTGTACGGGAATACGATCAATTAAGCGAACCCGCCTTATTTGACACAGCCTGCCCAAAAATTATACACTGTCATCAGTTTTCTTAATATAGAAACAATAAAGGAGTTTTCGATGAAACGTGTACTTAAATCCGCGATTTTGGGCTGCCTTGTGCTGGTTTTGGCTGCGGCGTGCAGTCAAAGCAAGAAGCCCGCTGCGGCGACCCGGATCAAAATTGGAATTTCCAAGATTGTGCCCCATCCGGCGCTGGACGCTTGTGAGCAGGGGATTCAGGATCAGCTTAAAGCCCGGGGCTTTGACGCGGTGTTTGATCTCCAGAGCGCCAATGGCGATCCCAGTACCGCCGCCCAGATTGCGAATAAATTCAAAAACGATAAAGTCGCGGCGGCAGTGGGGATTGCCACGCCTACGGCACAGGCCCTGGCCAACGCGATTAAGGATATTCCCGTGGTTTTCTCGGTTGTTACCGATCCGGTGGGCGCGGGGCTGGTTTCCGGTCTGGACCGGGGCGAGGGAAATGTAGCGGGTATGAGCGACGCGATCCCTACGGCGGATCATATCGCCATGTTCAAGGAAATCGCCGGGATTAAAACCCTGGGTTATATTTACACCGGCTCGGAGGCTAATTCCATTTCTGCCCTGGAATTGGTGGAAAAAACCTGCAAGGCTCAGGGGATAGCCCTGATAACACAAGCCATCAATACTTCTGCGGATATACGCCAGGCTGCCGAGGCCATTGTAAACCGGGTAGACGGAATCTACATGACTACCGACAATACGGTGTTCTCCGCAGTGGCCGCCATTATTCAGGTATTTGGCAACGCCAAAAAGCCTATCTTTGCCGGCGATGTTACCGGGATTAGGGACGGCGGCTGTCTTATTGGTTCAGGTTTTAATTACTACAAGGCGGGGATCGCCACCGGAAACATTGTTGCCGATATTCTGGAAGGGAAAAAACCTGCCGATATTCCAGTCAAGTTTCTTACCGAGCCCTCCGAATCGGATCTGTTCATCGATCTTGATAACGCGAAAATGCTTGGCATCACTATTCCCCAAAAGTACCTTTCCCAGGCAAATATGATTTTTGAAAACAGAACACTGACGGAAAAATAACGGGAAATATTATGAGGGAAACACGGTGATCGAAGGTATCCTGATCGAGGGATTCATTTACGGCATTATGGTGCTGGGGGTGTTTATCACCTTCAGGGTTCTCAATTTCGCGGATATGACCGTAGACGGGTCCTTCCCCCTGGGGGCCTGCATATTGGGAGTGATGCTTTCCAGGGGGGCGCCTTTTGCCTCCGCCCTGCTCCTGGCCTTTGCCGGGGGCGCCGCGGCGGGGCTGGTTACCTCCCTGATTCACACCAGGCTCAAAATTCCCGATCTGCTTTCGGGCATACTCACCATGACTATGCTCTACTCCATTAATTTGCGCGTAATGGGCAGCCGTGCCAATCTTTCGCTGCTCAAGATACCCACTTTTTTTTCCCGCATCACCGGCTGGGCGGAATCCGTGCTGCCCGCACAGTGGGCAGGCCAATGGGCCATCGTTATTTTCTGCGGTCTCACCGTTATTGCAATCAAACTGATACTCGATATTTTCTTTCATACCGACTTTGGCCTCTGCCTTGGCGCATTGGGGGCCAACCCCCAGCTTATCATCAGCCAGGGAATGAATCCCGATATGATCAAGATAACCGGAATATGCCTTGCCAACGGTCTGGTGGGAATTTCCGGCGCTTACGCCGCCATGTACCAGGGTTTTTCCGATGTAAACTTTGGCACCGGCATGATCGTCTCGGGGCTGGCCTCCCTCATGATAGGGGAGTTCCTTATTCGGTCCAACCGCATCAGCCTGCTCACCCTCAGGGTCATACTGGGCTCCATTCTTTACCGGGGCCTGATGTACTTTGCGCGTAACTACGGCTATCATATCAACATGACAGCTAACGATCTTAAATTAATCACGGGACTATTGATTATTGTCTGCATTGTTATTTCAAAAACCGGCTTTCTTGGCAGCTTGCAGCCGGGCCGGCGGCAAAAGAAAGCTCCCCAGGGGGCCGGAAAATGATACGGCTGGAAAATGTCGGTTTGATTTTTGGCCAGGGCGCGGATACTATTGCGGCCCTCAAAAACATCAGCCTTACGGTGCAGCCAGGCGATTTTATTACCATCATTGGTTCCAACGGCGCGGGAAAAACCACGCTCTACAACGCGATCTCCGGGAGTTGCATCCCCACTTCGGGGCGCATTTTTCTTCAGCAGGCAACCGCGAGCAATCCCGCAGGCAATCCCGCGAGCAACCCCCCAGAGCGCCGCGCTGAGCGCCGCGCAGTGCGCGACATTACCAGAGAAGCTGAGTTCAAACGGGCACGCTACATAGGCAGGATATTCCAGAACCCCCTTTTGGGTACCGCAGGCAAGATGACCCTGGCGGATAATATGATGATCTGCCACAAAAAGGGCTACAAGGGGCTCCGTATCAGCCTGACCAAAAGCATGAGGGAGCATTTCCGGGAGGAATTGCGGATCCTGGGCATGGGTATGGAAAACCGGCTGGACGACAATGTTGAGCTCTTTTCAGGGGGGCAGCGCCAGGCCCTTACCCTGCTTATGACGGTAATGAGCAGGCCCAATCTCCTGCTGCTGGACGAGCACACCGCCGCCCTTGACCCCCACAATGCGGAAATCATCATGGACCTTACCCTTCGCTTTGCCAAAGATTTTCATCTCACGGTAATGATGATTACCCACAATATGAACCAGGCCCTGCAGGCGGGGAACCGTCTCCTTATGATGGACGCCGGGGAGATAATTCTGGATATCGACGCCGCCGAAAAGGCGCAACTTACCACCAGGGATATTATCCAGCGTTTCAGGGACATTAAAAAGCAGGAATTGGTAAATGACGAAATGCTGTTAAATAACGAATGAATATGGTCATCTTCCAATTGATACCGTAACCTATTGTTTTTTTAAAAAATTTAGCTTAAAATAATATATTATGAAGCCAACTCGGTTATTGTCACTTTGTGCCGGCATTTTAGTTTTTTTAGCCTGTGAAAATCCCTATATTATCCATAATTTGAACAGGCCGGTGCTTGCCGCTTCGGTGGAATTCCATACTGACAGGGACGATTCGAATACGGCCCCGTATCCCCTCAAACCTGTTTTTTCACCGGAAACGACGGTCTACGACGTGTATGTGCACGAAAAGGCCGAAATAGTATATCCTCTGGCGACCCCCGAACAGGGTTCAACAGTGGAATTTATGAGCGGCCATTATGTGTGGGATGGTGTAAACATTGAGGTTCCCTTTGAAAATGGTGGGTACGATTTTCCCATAAAATTAGCCGATATGGAAATCAGTTTTCGGGTTTTCAGAGACTACCGTGAAGACAACATATATACCGCCAAAGTTATACGGCGTCCGGATCCGGGCAGGATTAAAAACCTGGCGATCTCTGTGGCCCGCTTTGAAGGTACTGTTGGCAACAAAAGCGACCCCGCAGACAACGGCTGGATATACGAAACCGATAATTACATGGTGAATTACGATCCTTCCGGCCTTGAGTTCACCGTAACCATTCCCTATTACGCCGAAAAAGTGATCTTTACTCCCTCGGTTGATCCTGACATCAAAATCGCCTATGCCCTCTATCCGCAGGATCCCCAATATTACCCCGACCAATTTAGTCGTATCGAGTTTTACGAATCCGCCATACCCCAGTTCATTGATTTTACCGAAAGCCAGGTGCCGGGTTATGTGTCTCCTCACCTGTATGTGAAAGCGCCCCTGTCGGATTCCCGTTCAGGGCAGAAAACTTCGTACCTCAAGGTGTTTACCATACAGGAAGACGCCGCCACCCATGAGCAGCGCTATCCCCAGAATTACAAATTGAAGCTGGTCTGGGACAAGAGTTATGCCTACCTGAACGATCTGGATGTAAGGGATGATAAATACCCGCTTGAGCGGAGGATACTGGGTAATTTCTTCAAGGGCAATACCAGCTATGAGGCGGAGGTAGATGCCGCCACGACAAACGTTACCCTTACGGTACTGCCCAGGGATACCGACTCAACCGTGAGCTTCCAGCAATGGACTGCCCTGGGCGGTTCGCCTGAGGGAACGCCTGTGGATTATCTGTATGCCCCATCTATTGCGCATGACGTTCCGTTCACCGGCAAAACAACTACTTTTCAGGTAACGGTGGAGAACCATACCCTGTTTACCGAAGCGGATAACAGGGGACGCATCAGCTACTGGGTTGTAATTCGCAGGGCGGAACCGCTGACGCAGCTCATGAATTTAAAAATTGAAGGTATTGAATCGGGAACCTGGAAAACGCTTTTTGAATTTGATTCAAATAATGACGGGTTTGGGCCGGATTCCATTAATCTGGCATT
Organism: Spirochaetia bacterium; assembly: GCA_025997895.1. Classification (GTDB taxonomy): domain Bacteria; phylum Spirochaetota; class Spirochaetia; order Treponematales; family Breznakiellaceae; genus WQXQ01. The sequence goes on along the minus strand of BNVF01000024.1, from coordinate 34,944 downwards.
TGTAATCCTTAAAGATCCGCCGGCCTTACCGGCATTTGCCCTTAATGACGTAATCAACTTTACCCTGGAAATAGATGGGGCAAAGGTAAGCAAGTTGCGCTTTACCGGCGTTCCCTCCGGCGGCGGAAGTATAAGTTACAATGTGGGAGATGACCCTGAGTGGCCGCCGGATCAGAATGAAGCCGAGTTTAACGGCGGCATGGGTGTGTCCATTACCGCTTCCGAGCCGGATCATAAAAACCGGGTCTATGCCCTGACTATTATCCGCGCCGGTGCACAGCTTATTGAACTTTATACCGATATGCGGGAACCGCCATCTAATGGCGATTCCATTCTTTCGACTTCGCCGTGGCCGACATCGCTGCCCCTTCCCACTCCTCCAGCAGGGTATACGGCAGCGTATCTGATAAACGACAGCGAAAGGGGAACCTTTCAGGCTATTGTAAACGGCAGGGCGGTTAATAATGCATTGCCTACCCTACCGGTTACTATTCGGGTAACGCCCCGGCTGGGCTGGGTTCCTGACAAGCTGCATATTATTGATGAGGAAGGACTCGACATCACATCATCCGCCGGATTTACCATTACTACACTCGCTCCAAATAGCAACCCAGGCATTTATGAATGTACATTCACCATGCCTCAAAAGGATATCAAGCTGCTTTTGACCTATCAATTTGCCGCAGGAACGATAAGCAATGTGGCGTATGTGGCGCCGGAAGGCAAGGCCAGCCGCTACGGGGCTTACGGAACCAATACCGATGGAACCGGAACGGGGAATACAGGCACCAGTTGGGCTTACGCCACCTGTAACCTCCAGGGAGTTATTGACGCCTTTGGCAAACCTGGTAATACCTTTACCGAAATTTGGCTTTTGGAAGGAACTTACCGGCTTGTTCCTCCTGCCAATGCGCCGGATGCTACTAAAGATAGTTGGTGGGCTGAGGCTATCACCGATCATAGTGACCCATTAAGCCGTTCCTTTGTGCTTAAAGAAGGGCTCCGCCTGTACGGTGGTTTTAAAGGCAAGGAAGGCGATTCCACTCCTGCTAATTTAAAAATCGCCCGCGACAAGAGATTCTCCTCTGGCGATACCGTGGAACAGCAGCAGGCCACTGCCCGGCGTACCATACTGAGCGGCGACTTGCGGGATGGCACTTATGCCCGCCATGTGGTAATAGCCGCTAATCTCTCCTCTCCGGACGGTGATCCCAGTCCTGGTACCAATCGTGATACTCTGGCTACTCCGGCTAACTATAATTTTGATCCCTTTAACCCGGCGCCCACGTCTGCAACAGATCCAAGGGATTACGATTTCAGGGCAAGTTTCAACGCCAACGGAGTAACCCTTCTTGATACCCTCACCATTCGAGACGGTCTGTACACCAAGGACACTTCTTCCATATCAGTAAACGGTAAAAGCGTGGATAAACAGTATGGCGCGGGGCTTTACAATATTGATGCCAGCCCCTATCTCCGTAATGTGATCATATCGGATAACACCTCGGTAAAGGGCGGCGGTATGTATACTGTCAGCGCAAGCTATCCGGTACTGAAGCGGGTTCTCTTTGAAAATAATGATGTAACCGGTTATAGCAGTCAGAGCGGCGACGGCGGCGGCCTGGGGGTTTTTAACGGGATGCCTGCGATTATTGACTGCGTTTTTTCAAATAACGCAACCATAGGCGGATACGGGGCGGGCCTTCATGTAAACGGCGGCAAGGCCCTGCTGCAGCATTCCAAGTTCCGTTACAACAACGCCGCCTACGGTGGCGGCATTTCCAATAGCGGTGAAACCTGGGTTTATAACAGCGATATCAACAACAATACCGCCAGCAACGGCGCCGGTATTTGGCAGGGCGGAAGTCTCTATCTGGTGGATGTAAGGATATCGGGTAACAACGGCAATGGTATAATCAACGGCGGAACCCTTTCCGGTACCGCGCTGGAAACAAGTAACCCTATCTCTAATAGTGGTAGTTTGGCCCTGGTAAATTCAACACTTAATGCCGGCGCAAATTTCTACGCCACTGGGCCTGCCACCGCCCTGACCAATGTTACGTTTAACAATAGCTCCCTTTTCTTTAGCGTAACCCAGGAGGAAAAAACTCCGGGCGGGGATGTACTAAGAGGCTGCATCCTGACCAATGTTGTCTTTAATGGTGGCAGCCTTTCAGCCTCTTATAATTCTCTGCAGTACGATTTCCACCACGGCGCGGCAAACCTGCTGTTGAACAGCGTCCGCGTGAATGGCGGCGGAATAAGTCTCACCCAAAACAGCTATTATCCGGATGGCAAAAAAGGCTTATACGTTACCATGAATAACGTTACCGCTACGAACGGACTGACGGTAACAAACGGGAATAAGACCATCGCGGTTCCCATAGTAAACCCCGCATTAAACTCTGTTGGTTACGATGTGCTGGATCTGCGTATCAGAAACAGCGTTATTTTGGGGAACACCACATCGCCGGCAGGCGAACGGCGGATTATCGGTACAATAGCCACATCCGGTACCGGCAGCCTTATTAAGGGTACCAATACCTGGAATATGAGTCCGGATAAAGCAGCGCTGCTTAATGGTGGCGATACCTTCAGGATTACTTCCACTAATGACCGCAACTCCGCTTTCAGACCTTCGGTAAATATCGTTACTCTTCCTAAAGTTTCTTTACCCAATGGACTTGTTAGTGTTACCTTTGAGTCTTCAATGGCGGATAACTACGTAGCGGGCAATTATATTGTGTTGACCGATTTTGATACCAGCCTGGGAACAGTCGGCGGCAGCGGCGGGACCCTGTCGGCAGGTTCCAATCCCTTGACCTTGACTCCCGCACAGGCTGCCCTGCTTCCGGTGGGCGCGGTTTTCAGGTTCTCTAATGCCGGCGTCTTGCGGCCATTGGTGAATACTGTTACTGCCAACGATCCCTTGAGCGGCGAGGTAACATTCGACGCCGATTCATCGGGTAGTTATGCTTATGAGTCAACGGATCACATTATGATTAGCAGCGTCAGAACCGGCAGGGGGATTGTCCCCTCATCGGGAACTTTTCTTATCGGAGACGCCATAACCTTGCCCCTTCCCGGACAGGCGGATCTGTTCAGTGTCAACGATAAATTGAAGATTGCCCAAGGCTCCCCCGATGGAACTTTGAGACCGGAAGTTTATACGGTGACAGCGGCGGACATTTTGGCAAACACCATAACCCTGGACGAGGACTTGATCTATAGCCCCGGTGATTATTTTGTGCTGTCTCCATCCAATATATACGTCAATCTTGACGGTAATATTACCTGGCTCAAAAGCCTCCTGGGCGGCGCAGATAAAGGCTACTTGGAAGGTTCAAACCCACCCTCCTGGACCGGCCTTATACCCGGCATAAAATCCGATGGCAGCGCAATAGGAATGTCTGATAATGTGCTGACAGCTACATACTATCCTGCAGTAAGCTACCTACAGAGCGGCGCCGGCGACAGCGCCATATACCCCACTACTGCCGCCGCTGCGGTTACCCAGTGCTTTGAACGGTTCAAGCTGAAATGGAATTTTAGTGTTACGCACAGCATTGAAGACAGCATGACGACCCTGCTCGGTAAACTCTACACATGGTCAGGTACTCCTGGCTCTGAAAGCCTTTCCCCGGCAGTTCTCGGTGATTTTCTTGGCAAAGACGCAGACGGCAATTCCCGTAAAACTACTTGGCCAACCGGCGGCAATATCAGCATAGGCGCATACCAACAATAAGGAGCAGAGCATGAGAAAATACACCATTGCGCTTTTTACCATTCTGACAGTTCTGTTCCTTGCCGCCTGCCAGAATCCCTTTATCGTGCATAACCTTGACAGGCCGGTGTATCTTACCGGCATTGAGATTCGTTCCGATATACTCGAAACAGAGGATCCGTCCCATCCGCTGGATCAAACCTTTAACGGCGGAATTACCGATTATACGGTTGTGGTTCCCTATAACGCCACAGAGGTGAGCGTTTTCGGTTTCCCCGAAGAAGGCGCCGTGTTAGCTGAAGGCCCGCAGGTGCGGAGCTTTGATCTTGGGGAGCAGCAGCTTACCTTTACCGTTACGGTGAACAAGGAACACCGATTAAGTTCTGTCTACACCGTACAGGTGATCCGGGGCCTTCCCGAAGCGGTACTTGCAGGCATTGAACTGTATATCAGCGATCAAATCGATCCTGAAAACCTTCAAGACTATGAACATGACAACTATGTGATCAACTTTGCCCCAACCAGAGATACCTATGTGGTGAAGGTTCCCGCCTATACCAACCATGCGGCCCTGATCATCCAGTCTTTTGCCGGTCAGGAAAACAAGGTGTCCCGGCTTTCGTATACATTCAAAAACTGGGAGGACAAGATCATTGGCGAGGATGGCAGCACCCCTGACGAGAGCTACAGCAGGGCTTCCGACGCCTCAAAGATTTTTCATGCCCCCTTGCCGGACTGGTACCCCCAGCCGGTGATCGAATGGGGCGATCTGCAATTCTACGGGGGCGGAACCGCCGCCGCTCCCACATGGTTTGGCGCCAACTTTGTAAATCCGTCCGACCCTGATCCCAGGGGACCGGGAAAAATTGCCGTTATAGAGATTACCGCCTCGGCGGAGAAACTGAACGACAAGAAATACATTATCGAATTGCAGCGGGAAGAAGGCGCCGCCTATCTTGATAATATCGGGATATACCGAATCACCGGCGCCGGCCCGGGGGTCAATTTGCCCCAGACAGACGGCAACGGAACACCGGACGTCGAGCCGAATCGTCTTATTGGCAATTTTGCCAGAACCAACCTGAATTACGATGCGGCCCTGCCGGATGATTCCAACGCGGTGCGTATCAGCCCCATACCTGACAGCCATGTTACGAGTGCTACTACTGTAAAATATAAATATACTCCCTATTATTTTGACGCCGAGGGGGCACGGTATTACATTAACGCCTCAGGTGAACATCATATACACCCGGTTCAGTTCGGCGATCCGTCTGAAAATGATTCACTTCCCCTAACCTTCCCCAATCAGACAGGCCCCATTGATTTCTACTTTGATGTGGGTATTCCGGCTTTCCAGAATTATGTCCGCATGGAAGTAGTGGTCAAGGTAGAAGTTACTTCCGGCTCCTTTGTTTCCAAGACCTACCGGGTCATGATACGCCGTCAAAAGGAAAGGGCGCTGCTTCATGATATTACGCTTGTACCGTCTTCAGTCGATGTGCCCTATCCGCTTGACGGTAATGTGTTTACTCCGCCTGTCAACAGCGCTTTTAATGACCAAGTTTTTTTCTATACCATCAATGTCAATGCCGGCAGAACCCATGCCCGGATAATTATGGATAATGACAACGGTTCAGCTTCCGGTTCCTTGAACCGCAGGATTGCCGTTGTTAGTCCCAGCGGAACGTTTAGCTTCCGTAAAACGGCATCAGGCTGGCTGGATGACTACAATGTTCCATATGGTATCTTGCCTTATGCAGATGTGGAACTCAAAAGCCGGAACACTATGGTACAGGTACAGATCAGCGATCCGCCCAATTTTGCTTCCAATGAATACACCCTCAATATACTTACCAGAAACAGCAATGATATTATCCTGCCGGTGGATGCCGAAAGCGACGGCCAGGTTCGGGCGGTATTCGCCGACGGCCTCAACATCGGCCTGAATGCCCAGCACGCCCTTCCGGGGGAGCTTATCAAGTTAAGTATCAGCGCCAATCTGGGCTACTATATTGACGAGACCAAAAATGACGAGGGCTTTGTACGGGGTGTCCGCTGTATTGCCAAAACCATTTTTATGGATACCGGAATCTGGCAGATAGATGAAACAGGTTCCCCTGACCGGTCCAAGGGAAGGGTCTACCACTTCTATATGCCTGATGAAAACGCGCAGTTTGAAGTTGCTTACAAGCCCACTACCATGTCGGTAAACAAAATCGCCTATGTCGCGGCTGAAGCCCGGCGGGACGGCGGTTACGGTGATGGGAGCGACAGCGAAACCGGTACAAGCTGGGGCAAGGCAAGCAATGATTTGCAGGCAGTTATCAACAGTTGGGACGGCGAAAATTTCTACGAGATATGGGTGCTCAACGGAACCTATACTCCGCCGGTAGCCGATATCGCCAATCCGTCATTTACTACTCCTTCTGCTTATGATGTTCCGGGTTACAGTTTTAGCGGCTTTAGCGGCGGCACAGGCCGCCAGGAGGAAATCTCCTTTGTGCTGCGGCCAGGTATAAGGATACGCGGTGGCTTTGAAGAGACCCATAACGAGCCTTCCAACCGCGGCGCCGATGCTGCCTCTAATACCATTTTAAGCGGCGAGTACCCTGACGGCACCAGAGCCTATCATGTGATACTGGCAGTGCGGGCAAGTGGCGCCCTCCTGGAAACCCTCACCATAGCGGGCGGTATAGGGCCGGAGACAGATACGTCTCCCCTCTTTCGTGTAACGCCTCCAGAGGAAGACGGCGTAACGCCAGCCCCATCTGGGGCGCAAAATATTGCCCGAAACCAGGGCGGCGGCATCTACAATGTGAATAGTTTTTTGCAGCTGACCAATGTGCGTATTCGCAACAACAAGTCCTTTTTGGGCGGCGGTATGTACACCGAATCACATGATGAAAATACCATCTCTAAATTGGACAATGTGGTGTTTTTCAGCAATACCGCCCTGAAAAGCGGCGGCGGAATGTACAACATGGCGTCTAACGGAAAAAATAGTTCCACTATTACAAACAGTACCTTTGATCGAAATAAATCGGTAGATCTGGGCGGCGGACTCTATAACGGTTCCGGCGAATTTAGCTCAGAGATCACCAATACTGTATTTACATCCAACTCCGCCAAAACAGGGGGAGGCATTTATACCGCCGGCGGCGAATCAACCTTTATCGACGTTACAGTGTCGGATAACTGGACTCTTGAAAACGGATCAGGTATCTTTAATGCAAGCGAAGCGCTGTTTGTGAATCTGGATGTAACCGGAAATGTTGCCCTGGGAGGCGCCGGCATCGGTATTTATAACGCCGGCATAATGAGGATGACTAACGCAAAACTGAAAAATAATAGCGGGTCCCTTGGCGGCGGTATCTATAATGCAGGAACAGCGGTGCTGTCAAATGTAACTATTCAGGAAAACACAACGGGAAGAGGCGGCGGCGGCATTGAGAATTCCGGCAGCCTTGTGCTTGCCAACTGTATTATCAAAGATAATACCGCCAGTAGCGGGGGCGGGCTTTCGAATATCGTTACGGAAAATAATACCGCTCATGCCGTTCTGGTCAATGTCAGCATTACCGGAAACAGCGCCACAGCGGGCGGCGGCATCTATAATTACTATGAAGGGTCAGGTGGTTATAGTGCGCCGAGGAATGGTTTTATCAATGTGCTCCTCCAGAATACGCTGATAGCGGATAATACCGGTGGTGGTATTTATAATCTCTATAATTTTTTCTCGGGCCAGGGAATAAACCTTACGCTCAATAATACCACTATTGCTAATAATACCGGGGCCGGTATTATCAGCATAAAGGGCGGTAATGGCGCCTCGTTGGGTACTGAGGACGATACAACCGCCGCCAACCAGAGGGCCTTTCCGGTCTACATCCGTTTCAGAAACAGCGTTGTATACCAAAACGGGAGCGGCGGTGCCAGCCAATGGAACTGGGGTGGATATACTGGCTTCAATTTAACCAATACCCCCGGCGATAGGGAAACGTACGATTATTCCCTTCTGGAGGATATGGATCTGTCCACATCAGGCGGCAATCTGGACGGCACTTCCGTTTCGCCGGACTTTGTCGGCGGCAGCAATTACCGCCCCGGTACGGGTAGCTCGCTTATCAACAATGCTTCCACCGCGTTTTATCCCAGTCTCTTAAATCCCACCCTGCTTTTAAATGAACTTTGCTGGAAAACAGGCGGCGATGGAGGCTTAAGCTCATACATGGCATTTCCGGTATATATAAGCGGTAATGTAGAAACCAGGTCCATTGTGTACTTCCTGGGCCATGATAACAGCCTCAATGTCGGCGATCTGCGGGACAATGGCTGGGAGGAAGGCCCCGATAATAAAACCAGGCCCGACGGCAGCCTGGCCATAGGCGCTTATGAACAGTAATAGGAGGAAATATTGAAACGACTTTTGTTATGCGCTATTTTATGTATTGCCACGGGTTTCCTGGCATTTTCTCAGGAGAGCTTTTTTGCTCCTCATATGCATAAGCCCTTCGCGGTGATGGTCGGCATTGAAATAAGCCAGAATGACCGGGTAAATATGCTGCCCGAGGTCTATGCGGCCAGCGATTATGAGTTTACCCGTTACTTCGGTATCGGCGTACGCGGCGGCATTACCTTTGGGTCCCGGGAGCCCGACTACAGCCTTGTGGCAGTAATGGAGGGGGTCTTCTACGGACGTTTCTATTTGTATGACTTTAACTGGATACGGCCGTATCTGCAAACCGGCATCGGGATCAGTCTGGACCGGGAACAGGAATATGAATATACCGACACATTGGGGGAATTTGCCGTCGGAACACGCGCCCAGTGGAAGGGCTGGTTTTTGGACTTAGCCTTCCGCTACGGTTATCCCTTTCGCATAGCATACGGCATGAGCCTGGGGCGCAGCTTCCTTCCCTGATCGATCGATCCTTAAGGAGATTATTTTGAAACGGATACTACTGATACTGTGTATACTTGGCGCCATCGAAACTTCCCTTGCAGCCCAGGAAACTCCCGAAACGGGAAAACCGGCTTTCTGGTGGGAATGGTTCCATGGCTTATCCTTGGGCATGGAGGCCGGATCCCATGAATATCCGCTTGCGGTATGGTACCCCGGCAGCTATTCGGAAGGTTACAGCGTGCGCTCTCTTTATCTTATGCCTAGCATAAGCTATAGCCGCGCCATTGACAAATTTTCCTTCTTTACTGGTTTTGATCTTACCATGGATTTAGGCGCCCCGGACCCCGGGCCCGGCGTTGCGGCCTGGAACTCCAAAACTGCGGATCGAAAAGACTGGTACACGGTTCATCTTGAACAGAGATTCGATTATGTAATATTGGATGCTTCGGCCGGCGCACGGTTTCCGGGAACAATTGCGGCATTTTTGAAAAACGAAAACTATATTTACGCATATCCTGAATTCCCCGAAGTTCCGGGGAAGCGGCCTGTAGCGGGTAAAGTTGCTGATGGTACTCTGGAAGCGGGTCTTCTGTCGTACAAGCTGGATTTTGATAAAGGATCCCTCAAGAGCGAATTAAGCCTGCCCCTTTATTATCTGTACCGTTACAGTGATGATATCGGTTTTGGAATGAATTTCTCTATAGCATATACAGCGCCGTTCAAACTTGGCCTGGAAATCATTTCCCGAACCCTCTTTATTCCGTCTGTAGAGCAGGCGGAAACTGAATTTGTGGTAAGCTATGACTGGCTGAATTTTACCGCCAAGATAGACATTACCGCCGCCGGGGATTTTACTACCGCCGGTATTAATCCTGAACTACAATACCATTTGAATAGTTTTACTTTTACCCTTGGCTTTGAGGTTTCGGATCTTGTAAATTATCCGGCTTTCTCGCCCTACATGGGACTTAACTGGAAGTATTAGATTAAGACGAGGTTTAAATGATTAAAGCAAGGCCTACTGTTTTTGCGATAGCAGCACTTTTTGTTTTTGTCTCATGTTCTAACCCTATGGTGAACCACCTGCTGGGCGAGATAGAAAAAGAAAAGGTAAGGGAAAATGTAGCCTTGTGGGCAGGGGAGTGGTTTCATTCGCTGGCGGAAGCTATTGATGCAGCGGATGACGGAACTGCGGTGGCGCCTTCGGAGATTTTTATCAGAAAGGACATAACCACCAGTTCCGACATGGGTGGAAACGGCATAAACCTTCCTGCCGGTAAACACATCAGCCTTAAGCCTTATCTGCCGGATACCGCATCGGTACTTATTATGCGCAAACCAAATGGCGCCGCCCTGTTCACGGTAGAAGACGGCGCATCCCTTATTCTGGATGGCCTGGTGATTATCAGCGGCGATGGTGGGGCAAGAGGCGTGTATGTCTCCGCTTCCGGTACATTTACTTTGCGGGAAAACGCGCAGGTAATAGACACCGATGTCTACCTGAAAACCGGCGCGAAGATCACCCTTGACGGTCCTCTTTTGGAAAAACCTGTTGCGCAAATCACCCCCGAAATCTATCCCAACCCTGATTTACCTTTGCCAATACCAGTGCAGGTACTGGATGGAACTCTCGGGGATATCAACGGAAGCCATACCCAATTTGACGTAACGCCGGAGCCTGTTTCAGCATGGGATGGGGAATTGCGCCACTGGTGTATAGATTCTGCCGGTTATCTGAAACATATCGTGGCAAGCCGTATTGCATTTGGGCAAAAAATATACTATACGGATCTGCAGCTCGCATTGAATGAAGCCTATGGCGGACCGGATAATCTGGATGAAGTTACCCTGCTGTCAAATATCAATCTGGACGCCAACGGCCTTTATAAGATCGATATTGGGCATTATGTACGCCTGACTGTACCGGAAAACAGTTCATACTCCTTACGACGGACCGAACCCACATCTAAAAATATAATTACTGTCGCCGCAATTAGCGCCCAGCTTGAGCTTACCGCACCGCCGGATTCGGAGATTATTTTGGACGGCGGCGCCATTTGGAGCAGCAACCCCGCTCAGGGCGGGACAAATACAAGTTCCATTACATCCACTCAGGCCATTGTTTATGTAGACGGCGGATCATATATGTTTGGAACGCTCAGATTGGGCAACGGGGCTGTTATTCGCAATAACGACAGAATTCCGGGTAACGGCAGTGGTGTTGAAATCCGTGGCGATTTTTATATGGACGGCGGCGTCATCACCCGGAACAGGACGGCTAGCAACGGCGGCGGCATTTATATCTGGGGCGATAATACACATACGGCCGACAGGATTATATCCGGCGGCTCCATAACAGAAAATGATTCATCCCTAAGCGGCGGTGGGGTTATGCTGGACCTATATGGATCTTCACGCCTGACCATGACCGGCGGTCTTATCAGCGGTAACAGGGCAAACGGAAAAGACGGGTTGCAGGTTTCTTCTGCTTTTACAGGTTACGGCGGGGGTATTTTTATTCCGGGCAATAACACCTATAACGCCTTTTATATGCAAGGCGGAACCATCAGTAACAATACAAGTAAAAGCGGGGTAGGAAACGGCGTAGCCCTGGACCGGATAATCTCTCCGTCGCCTGAATTTACCCTGAGCGGCGACGCACAAATTACCGACAATGATGTTCATTTACGGTATCACCCCGGTATGCAATTTGCCGCGACTCCATACATAACCGTATCCGGCGCCATGACTGTCTCTACTCCGGTTCTCATCACCATGCAAACCTATCCGGCTTCCGGCTCAAGCAGGCTGGTTTTTGGTGGACCGGATTTTAGCCCTGACAAATTTACCGTTCTGGCTCCTTACCAAATACTCGTCGATGGAAGAATAAAAACCCCCTGACAGGGTTGCTCCCTACTTTACGAGTTCAAAGCGGAAAGTTACCCGTCTATTTGAAGTTGTGGACATATCATTTTCACTTCCGCCAACACCGCGGGTTATCAGCCGTTCATCGGGAATGCCGAGTTTATTAAGTTCATTCATGATATATTCCGCCCTGCGCCAGGAAAGGGGAATGAGCCGTGTCTGCTCTTCTATTTCCGATCCTTCCACCGGGTTTGCGTGACCGGTGATTACCACCTTATACTCAGGATTCTCCGCAAGGAAGGATGCGATGATGCTAAGTTTTGCCATGTTTTCCATAAAAATATCAAGGCCGCCGTTCCCTATGATCTCAAAAGTGGATGCGTTGCCAATAAAGAAAACTTCCAGTTGATTGGGAATATCTTCTTCAACCGGCTCTTGTTCAACCGGCGGCGGCAGATAAACAACCTGTACTTCCTCTTCGCTTGGGGATTTTACGCCAAAGCGGTAGCCAATGGCTATGCCAAAGCCCAAACCGGTGGGCCATCCGAAACGGACATACGGGTCTGTATAAAAATTTTTGATGCGAATCCGGATACCCAACGCCCCGTCGCCCAGAACAGAATAGGCCCTTTTATTGCCCTCAAACAGGGCTATCGCCCCTGCTCCAACCTGGGCAAAAAAAGAAACCCTTGAAGCGGTATTAAAATAATATCTGCCAAAACCAAGAAGTTCCGCAGAGGATACAGCTACATCATTAAAATCGGTGCCATAGTCCGCCTTTAAGCCGGCCGCGATATGGTTGGTAAAACTGTATTCGCCGATTACCCCACCTGCCAGGCCAAAGCCAAGGCGTGTATTTGCGTTTCCCTCCACCAGGAGACCCAGGGAAAACGACTTTGCTTCCTGCCCAAAAACTGACAGCCCGAACAATGACAGGCAAACAGCAAAAAGGACTTTTTCAATTTTCGGTATAAAATACATGATTTTATATTATACTACATAATAAAAAAAAATCAAACTGGCTCACTACTAGATAATGATTAAATCGATGATTAAATCGATGATTGCGGGTAATTGCCCTTCCCCCATATTCCCCTGTATACTAAAACCATGTCTCTCCTGACCGTTTCGCATTTGCAAAAACGCTTCAACCTTGAAGCAGGTTTCTTTGCCCGCTTCGGGCGTTTTGTCAACGCAGTGAACGACGTCTCCTTTTCCATCGGCAAGAACGAAGCATACGGACTCGTAGGCGAATCCGGCTGCGGCAAGACCACTACGGCCCGGCTTTTGGTGCGTATGTACGAGACCGATAGTGGACAGATTCTGTACCACAGGGAAGGGCAGGCGGAAGCGCCGGCAGATGTGAGCCATTTTAAAAAAGAGGAACTTAAGTCTTACCGGGAAAAAGTGCGTTATGTGTTTCAGGATCCTGCCCGTTCCCTCAACCCCCGCATGAACGTGTACGAGATTCTGGTATCGGGCTGCCGCAGTTCCGCGCGGCGCAGGGGCACAGGAGAGCGGGAACTCCGGGGAGAAGCAGCGGCAATTCTTGAAGAAGTGGGACTCTCCGCCGCAGACCTGGAGCGGCGGCCTTCTGAATTTTCAGGCGGCCAGCGGCAGCGTATCTCCATTGCACGCGGCCTTTTAATGCGCCCACAGCTGCTTATCTGCGATGAGGTAGTCTCCGCCCTGGACGTTTCCATTCAGGGGCAGATACTCAACCTGTTACTCGACATACGGGACAAGAGGGATATTTCCTTTCTGTTTATCGCCCATGATCTAAAAGTAGCCTGCTATTTCTGTGACCGCATCGGCGTTATGTACCAGGGAGAGTTGATGGAAGAAGCGCCTGCGGCTAATCTGTACCGCGAAGGCGTGCATCCCTACACCAGACTGCTTTTTTCATCGGTAGAGGGGGGAAGTCTCCCCCCTCGCTCCGGCCTTGCCAAGGCAAGTCCTCCGCTACCCCCCTCAGCGGGGGCGCCAGGCAAAGCTGGCACGAGCGCCCCCGCAACGCCCCCTGCCGGAATACCAGGCTGCGCTTCAGCGCAGCACTGCATCTCTACGCAGCACTGCGCCTTTGCACCGCGATGCCCCGCCGCAACTGAACGCTGCTTTCGGGAACACCCGGAGTTATGCGAAAACAGCGAAGGCCATCTGTTGCGCTGTTTTAACGCATAACCGTTATCTGTCCACATTATAGACAGACGCTAACTAGCGGTAAAATTCCTTGATATACGCTTCCACATCGGCGCGGGTTCCATTAAAGGGACCAAGTTTTTCCATCTTGAGGGAAACCAGGGCCGCCGCGGTAAGCAGGGCCTCGGGAATGTCTTTGGTGAGCCGCTCGGTTATGTAACTGGAAAAACAGGTATCCCCCCGGCCGCTGCGGCCTGAAAGATTTCGCGGCTTCAGGGGCTCGGCATATATTGTTTTTCCGTCGTAGATAATCACTTCGGTATTATGGGTAATCATAATTTCCCGGGCGCCCCAACCGTAGAGCATTTTTGCCGCCTCTACCCGGTCTTTGCTGCCCGTAAGTATCTCCGCTTCCGCCGCATCGGTTTTTAAGAAGCGAATTTTCGGCAGCATGGCGAGTTTTTCAGGCCAGTCGTGAAAAGACATCTCCCCGGTTTTTTCATCGGCGCAGCGGAGCAGGCACTGCACGTCCACCGCAACCATAGCCTTCTTTTCCGCAAATTCGATCAGCTCGTTACCTATGTCGCCGCGCATGAGTCCCGCAAGATGATATATCTTTGCGTTTATATCCGGCACATCGGCGCTTGTATATCCGGCAATACGGCTTACCGCACGGCAGGTACGGCGTTCCTTGTCCGCAGTGTGATAGATGTTTTCTATAGAAGTGCTCTGGGGGCTTTCAAGCGCTTGTACCTCGACATTTTTCGCAGCGGCAAACACCGCAGCCAAATCGATAGTACCGCTGCTTGCTTTGGGCAACACACAGATCGGGTGGCCCAGGGCGGCGGCGGCAAAGCCGGAATACACTACTGCGCCGCCTATTTCGCGGATCGTGTGCCCTGTGTGATCGGTGTTAATATCCAGCGAGGGCTGACCAATAATGAGAGAATCAAACTGCTTGCTCATAAGACCCATCCTTATAATTATTATCGCATAGCTACTGCGGCGTTGTAAAGTCCGCACACTCCTCCGTATATCCCGTGGCGAGGCGGCAGTGCCGCCTCGCCACGGGGCCTTAGGGGGTAAATGTACCACACCACACTGAATGTCCGTGGGTGGGCGTTAATGTTGTCATTTTCCGATATAGATGCTAGTATATTCCCTATGAGCTCATCAGGCATCCATAAACTGTGGATCATTTTGAATCCAACGGCGGGAAAGGGAAAAGCCCTAAAGCAATACCCCATTATTGACGGTTTTCTGAAAAAACAGCGGCAGCATTACGAGATCTTACTGACCAAAGGGCCAGGTGATGCTTTGGACATGGTGCGGAATCTAAGCCTGGGCGAAGAAGACGCTGTGATCGCTGCGGGAGGAGACGGAACCTGTAACGAGGTAGCGAACGGTCTCCTTACCAACGGCCAGCGCTCCATGCCGCCTATTTTTGGCATACTTCCTATAGGCAGGGGTAATGATTTTTCTTCCACTCCGGGTATTCCCACAGAAACCGACAAGGCCCTGGAAACGCTTTTGCGTGGAAAGCTCCAGCCCCTGGACGCGGGTTTTGTAAAAGGCGGCTTTTTTCCTGAAGGCCGCTATTTTGTCAATGGCGTGGGCATAGGTTTTGATACCAAAGTGGGGTTTGACGCGGCCAAAATGAAGATCAAAAGCGGCATGGCATACGTGGCGGGGGCTATCGTAAACATAGTCCGCTATGATCCCTCGCCGGTTTTACGGATCCGCTATGGCGATAAGGAAGAGACCCTTCCGGCGGCCATTGTCTCCATTATGAACGGCAGGCGCATGGGCGGCAGTTTTTATATGGGCCCCAATGCCCTGCTTGATGACGGAGATCTGGATATCTGCTTTTTAAGGCGCCCCCCTACAAGGCTCAAACTTATCGCCGACGTGATCTATTACACCAAGGGGACCCAGGGTGGTCATGAAGGCTTCTACACCGGCAGGGCTGCACATTTTCAGCTAACGGCCATTGAGGGCGGCATGGCGGCCCACTGCGACGGTGAAACGGTGTGTTACGACGGCAAGGAACTTGAGGTTTCCTGCGTTCCCGGCGCCCTCAGGCTTATAGGAGCATGAAGTGGGTTTCAGGCGGGCGGCAGTCAACCTGGTGCTCAAGGGTCTCCTTGATACCATCTGCAAGATTGACAACAGCGAATTCGTTGATGCCCTTTCGCGTAACGGGCCCCTTATCGTAGCTATAAACCACATCAACTTTCTTGAGGTGCCCATCCTTGTTACCCATAGCTACCCCCTATGTCTCACCGGACTGGTAAAGTCAGAAACCTGGAACAATCCCTTTTTTTATTTTCTGCTTAATACCTACAAGGCAATTCCTATCGACCGCAACGGCGCTTTTCAGAAAGCCTTTAAGCAGGTGCGGAATATCATGGATCAGGGATTTTTTGTATGCATCGCCCCGGAGGGAACCAGGAGCAAAGACGGTGTCCTGGGAAAGGGAAAGGCCGGCATCATTCAACTCGCCCTTGAGACCGATTCGCCGGTACTTCCGGTAGTCCATTATGGCGGGGAAAATATATGGAAGAATATCCGCCGTCTCAAAAAGACTCCCTTCTGTTTTAAGGCAGGCCGCCCTTTTAAAATCAAATTCGACGGCAGGCCCGATAGGGAAGTCCGGGGAGCGATGCTTGACGAGGTAATGGGCCAGATGGCAAAACTCCTGCCCGAAGAAATGCGCGGCCCCTACAGAGGGCAGACCGGACAGAACTGCAAATATCTGGAGTTCCTGGGGTGAATCATATTTTCGATGTTGATTACACCGTTATACGAAACTCAACCACCTGGTATTTTTTGCGGGAGGCTCTCGACAGGGGTGTAATAGGCTTTTCCCAAATCAGGGGACTTCCTTTTGAATACATTCGCTACAAACTTGGCCGGGCCAACCAGGACTTTATCGAAGACGCGGTAAAAAACATTGCAGGAATTGAGCAAAGTGTTCTGGAAGATATTGCTGCCGCCTGTTTTACCCGCCGTCTCAGACCCAACATCTACAGCGGCGCCGCAAGTCTTATCAGGGAAATTCAGAACTGCGGCGAACAGGTGTTTTTCGCCACTTCCTCATTTCATACCCTGATAAAACCTTTGGAACAGTTCCTGGGCATAACGGAATCCGTTGCCAGCACCCTGGAATTCGCCAGCGGCAAAACCACGGGCAGACTCGTTGGCAGCAGTTTCTTCGGCGCAAAAAAGAAAACTGCCGTTGAAGCATGGCTCAAAGAACATTCCCTGGAACCGGAAGAAATCAGTTTCTATTCGGACTCTTACACCGACCTCCCCCTGCTTGAATACTGCGGCCATCCGGTAGCGGTCAATCCGGATCGCTTCCTGGAGCGTGAAGCCAAAAAACGCCGCTGGCCTATCCTTCATTTTAAAGAGACCCTGGGGTAAGCTTATCGCTTGCAAAAGGTACTTGCAAAGCTTCGGTATATATCCTACAATTTAGATAGGAAATGAGAATATCTACCAAAGGCCGTTATTCGCTGGAAGCCCTTCTGTATATGGCGTTGCTTCCCGAAGGTCAATATACCAGTACCAAAAGCATTGCCGAGAATACCGGCCTTTCCGATGGCTATCTGGAACAGCTTTTTATTCCCCTGCGTAAAGCGGGGATTATTCAGGGCATACGGGGCCCCCAGGGGGGCTATCTTCCGGGAAAACCCCTTGGGGACATCAGCGTAGGGGATATACTCAGAGTGGTGGAAGGAACCCTGGAGCCGGTGGATTGCGTTAATTCCCGTACTTGTCCTGCTGTGGACCAGTGTATTTCCCGGCATACCTGGAGCGAACTCTATGGCGAAATTTCCGCCTGTGTGGATTCCGTCAGCCTTAAAGACCTGGTCGACGCCTACGAGAAAATGGATCAGATGGAGTACGCTATATGAAAATCTCCACCAGGGGACGCTATGGGGTAAGACTCCTCATTGACCTGGCGGAACACTCAGACGAGGATCATGTTTCCCTGGCCAGTGTTGCCCGGCGCCAAACTATCTCTATCCGTTATCTTGAGCAGGTGGCGGTGATTCTTCGCCGTTCCGGTTTTATCCGCTCGGTCAAAGGCGCTTCCGGCGGCTACTCATTGGCGCGGAGAAGCGAGGACATCATCATCGGCGAAGTCCTGCGCGTTCTGGAAGGTGATATGCTCGTGGTAGATCCTGTCCTTCCGGGGGTAAAAGAAACAAAACTCCAGCGCTGCATCAGAATCAGCGTCTTTGATCGTCTCAACGACCGTATAGCCGCGGTAATCGATCGTAAAACTCTGGCCTCCATTACCGGCACTACCGATCCTGACGCATCGTATATGTATTTTATCTGAGGCGCTTTTTTACAATACGCTCTGCAAAAATTGCCTGGTACGGTCGTTTACGGGGCTGTTGAACATCACTTCCGGCGTACCGGTTTCCAGGATTGCCCCCTCAAACATACACACCACCTTGTCGGCAACTTCTTTTGCAAAACCCATTTCGTGAGTCACCACCAGCATGGTCATGCCTGCGGTGGCAAGCTGCTTCATGACAGCTAACACCTCGCCGACCAGTTCGGGGTCAAGGGCGCTGGTAGGCTCGTCAAAGAGCATGATTCTGGGCTCCATGGCAAGGGCCCGCGCAATGGCGACCCGCTGCTGCTGGCCGCCTGAAAGCTGGGCAGGGAAGACATCAATTTTGTCGCCCAGGCCGACCCGCTCAAGAATGTGCCGCGACTTTTCACGGGCTTCCTCAAGGGATAACTTGCGGACGTGCATGGGGGCGAGCATCACGTTTTCCAGAGCGGTCTTGTGGGGGAAGAGATTAAAACGCTGGAAGACCATGCCTACCTCAAGCAGGGCTTTGGCGCGTTCATCATGGTGCATCTTCACGCTGTTCACCCCGTGGCGGCAGTCAAAGAGCAGCTTGTCTTCAATATAGATTTGGCCTTCGTCAAGCGTTTCAAGCCGGTTCAGGGTACGCAGGTATGTTGATTTACCCGCGCCGGAAGGGCCGATAATGCAGACCACTTCCTTTTGTTCCACCGTAAGGGAAACATTCTTGAGTACCTCAAGGGGCCCCCGCCCGTTGCTGCCATGAAAGGTTTTGCATACTCCAACGGTTTTAATCATGGACATAGTAACCTCTATTCAGTGCGGCTGAAAAGCCGCATAGTCAAACCGAACATGAAACTTTGTTTCATGAAGCCTCTATTCACTCATACACCGAGTATTTCTTTTCCACTTTGTGGAAGATGAACGAAAAAATCGCGGTGATGATCAGATAGAGAATCATTGCCGGGACATAGACCAGGGCTGAACGGGTGGAACCTTCAATATTACGGGTCGCCTTGGTAATGTCAACTAACGCGATCATCGAGACCAGGGAGGCGTCTTTCAGCATCATGATAAATTCATTGCCCACCGGCGGGATAAGCCGCCTGATGGACTGGGGCACGATCACCAGCCGCATGGTCTGGGCGTAGGAGAGCCCCAGGGCGCGGGATGCTTCAAACTGCCCCTTGTCGATACTTTGAATCGCCGCCCTGATAATCTCCGCGCAATAGGCGGCGGAATTGAGACTATAGGCGATAAAGGCGTAGATAAAGCGATCGACTTCGGCCTGACCGGTATTAATGAGAAAGACCCTGGAAACCATCGGCAGGGCGTAGTAGATAAAGTAAAGCTGCATAAGGAGGGGCGTGCCCCGGAAGAAAAACACATAAGCGCTGCAAAATTTGTTGATGACGATGTTATGCGACATCTTCCCCAGGGCGATAAAGAGACTCAACACCAGCCCCGCAGAAACGGCGAGGATCGTCAAACCTATGGTTATCCTTGCGCCGTTTAGCAAGGGGGGAATCCAGTTTATAACCGTCTGAAATTTGGTCACTTGCTAACCTTTGGTACTACCGCTACCGCGCTGCCGTAACCAGATCCATGCCAAAGACATTCTGGGAGATTTTCAACATGCTTCCATCGGCAAAAAGTTCGTCCAGGGCCTTGTCGATTGCCGTCGTAAGGGCGTCGTTCCCCTTCTTCATACAGATACCGAATTTTTCGGCTTCCTGGCTTGTCCACACAATCTCGAAGGGGCTGTCCGCCGGGGCGATATAATCGTAGGCCACCAGCAGGTCGGTGACGATCACGTTCACCCGGCCCAGCTTAAGCTCATCAAAACAGTACATCACTTTTTCGTATTCACGGGCGTTGAATTGCAGGCCCTTTTCGGCAAGCTCGGTCATGTAGGTATCGGAAGTGGTCTCCTCCTGATAGGCGACATCAAGGCCGGCACATTCCTGGGGGGTTCTGGCGCTAATCTTTGAACCTTTCAGCAGCACCATTGCCAGGGTGTTTGACACGTAGGGCTTGCTGAAATTATGGGCGGCCTGCCGGACAGGGTTAATCGTAACCGATGACATGATGCAGTCATACTTGTCTGTATTAACCCCGGCAAATATCCCGTCCCAGGCAGTATCCACAAACTCAACACTGAGACCCATTTTTTCTGCAACAGCTTTGGCCATCTGTACATCAAACCCAATGGGGGTCTTGCCATCGGCATCGTAATACTCCATAGGAGGATAGCCGATTTCCATACCCACCGTCAAAACACCATTCTTAATAGTAAGGCCGCCGGATTTTTTTGAACATCCGGTAAAAAGAAGCCCTACCCCAAGAATGATAGCCAGAGCTATAAAAACCATCTTTTTCATATTTCCTCCAAAGTAAACTAAAATTTATACAAAAATACTGCATAAGCATACTGTTTTATTTTTGGCCTGTCTATGTCCGGTACAAATATTGCTGCAATACCTTGAACATCGCTTCCAGCTCTATGGGTTTGCCCAGGTGGGCGTTCATGCCGGAATCTTTGGCTTTTTGCACATCCTCCTGCATCACATTGGCGGTCATGGCGATAATGGGAATCGGCCTGGGCGGCTTCTGGTCTTCTTCAATAGCCCTAATTGCCCTGGTAGCGGTACAGCCGTCCATAACGGGCATCTGCATATCCATGAGGATGATGCTGAAATAGCCCACACCGGAGACACGGAATTTTTCAAGGGCGTCTTTGCCGTTTTCGGCTGTTTCAAGCTCAATGCCGGTACCGGAGAGGAGCTCCATTATGATCTCCCGATTGATGTCGATGTCGTCCACCACCAGACAACGCTTGCCGCTAAAGTCATAGTCCACGACTTCTTTGGCGGCATCCTCACCGGCTTTTTTCTCCAGCTTGGGTTTTGCGGCGCAGCGGATCGTAAAGGTAAAGGTACTGCCCTCGCCTTCTTTGCTCCTGAGGGTAATATTGCCACCCATCATCTCAACCAGATTCTTGCTGATCACCAGCCCCAGGCCGGTACCGCCGTAGTTTCGCGTAATGGTACCGTCAGCCTGCTCAAAGGGCCGGAACAGCCTTGAAGCCTGATACTCGCTGATGCCTATACCATGATCGGTAATCTCGAAGCTGTAGGCGCTGAAACCCTGATCCGAACCCAGTTCCCGTACCTTGAGCAGCACTTCGCTTCCCTCAGGGGAAAATTTAACCGCATTGGAAATCAGGTTGATCAGCACCTGATTCAACCTGAGCGCATCCGAGCTTAAGGCGTCGTTTCTGATATCTTCCAGACTGAGACGTATGGCGATATTTTTCTGCCTGGATTTTGCAAGCATCATGGAAACCACAAAGTCCATGTCAGCGGCAAGGGAGAATTCGGTAATATCAAGCGAGAGTTTCCCCGATTCGAGTTTGCTGAAATCGAGTATATCATTAATGACACCTAACAGATGCTCCGATGAACTTTCCACCTGTTCAAGGCAGCTCCGGATTTTTTCCATGTCGTTGGAGCTCTTGGCGATCTGGGTCATACCGGTAATCGCGTTCATGGGGGTGCGTATCTCGTGGCTCATGCGGGAGAGGAAGTCGCTCTTGGCCTGACTTGCGGCCTCGGCGTCAAGCTTTGCCTGGGTAAGCATGGTAACATCGTTCAGAAGCAATATGGCGCATACCGAATTACACCCCGGCGCGCTGATACCCACCCGCTGAATGCTCAGGCTGAAATTATCCCCGCCGTAGTGCCCCAGCATGGCAATGTCGGCGTTGAAAGGACGGGGCGATGAAACAGCGGGATCGAGAATTTCCGCCGCCCTGGGATTCAGCGTATCCCCGGTTGAACCGTCGCCGCTGCCGGCGATCTGTTCCAGAAGCCTGGCGTTTTTGGCATCCAGGCCGTGGATAATGAGAAATTCATCCATAGCGCGGTTATGAAAGAGCATTTCACGTTTTTCGTTGAACAGCGCAAGCGCCACCGGAATTGCGTCAAGGTGGGAGCAGATCACATCCAGGGCGCCGTTCACGCCGGAGGCTATCTTGAGAAAGTCCCCCTCAAGGGAAGAGAGCTTTGATCGCTCACCCAGCCTGCCCATTCCCGCAGCCTGCGTTATCCGCTCAATCTCGTCGATAACTCCTTCAATGGAGCGGGACATGGAAACAAAAGCCCCCGCAAGCTGGCCAATCTCATCCTTTCTTTTAATCAGTTTTCCGGGAAGCTGATAATCGAAAGTTCCCTGATTAAGCCGGTAAGCGTTTTCGGTAATAATTCTGAGGGGTTCGGTAAGAAAACCCGAGATTAAGAAGCCGGAAAGTACAGTGAAAACCACCAGCAGAACAAGCGTTATCTGAATACTAAAGATAACTCCCTGGCGCACAGCCGACATAAAATCATTTCTGGGAACTTCTATGACCATTGTCCATCCGGTTCCCCGTACCGGGGCAAAACTGAAAAATTTCTGTACATGGCCGCCCAGCCGGACAGAGCCAATCTGTCCCTGACTCATATTTACCAGAATTTTCTCCAGTTCAGGCTCATCGGGGTAACTTGAAAAAAATGATTCCAAAAAGCGTACTTTATCAATATTCCGGTGAGCCATGAATTGTCCCTGCTCGTTAATAATGTACGCGGTGCTGCCGGAAGAAATATTGATATTTCCCAGCACATCATTGAGCACATCATACTTGTAGCTTCCCACCAGGTAATGGGTGATATTCCGCCCCGACATAATTGGGGCCCCGATTACAATCTCAAGTTCCCCGCTGAAACCCACATGAACATCGTCAACAACCAAATTTTCGGTTTCTTGCATCAATTCGTACAACAGGCGATGCTCAATGCCGGGGGGACTCTTCCAGTCGCCGGCTTCCAGTTTTCCGTCGGTAGAATAGAGCCCAAGCCAGACAAATTCGATTCCCGTTGACGCAAAATTCAAAACCCGCTGCTTCTGCTCCCTGCTCGCTCCCGGATCGGTAAACACCGCGTTATCCCTGAGCAGGAAGATCCGGTCGGACAGCATGTGAATATTCCCCTGCACGCTCAGGGCCGCAGTCTTTGCCAGGGGCGGCATTGTTTTGAACAGAATGGCATCGGTCAGAAAATTCATAAAATTGATCATTATGAGTACCAGGGCAGTAGCCAGCAGTGCAACTACCAGAACAGTGGCGATAATTATCCTGAAACGAAGACTGCTTCCCTTTTTCAAAAATCAACCAGCCTTGTTTCGGTAAGACCCAGGCGGGCATTCTCAAGGGCCGCATCCGTCAAAACAATAAATGTTTTATACGAATTGGTTGCCCCACTGAGAGCCTCCACCCCCCCGGTTCCCTGATTGCTCATGGCCTGCTCTTTGTAAAAACGGACATAGGCATTGGGATATATCCCATCAGAAGCGTTCATCATCCGCATATAATTCATATCCCAGGATTTGATAAAACCCGAAGGGTTAAACGCATTGTAATCAATAAGGATAATCCGCCCGTCTGAAACACAAACCGTTACATACTCCTTCCAGCCATGCTCATCAAATTGGGCGGCTTCGGCAGTATAATACCCATCTTTCAGTGTGGAATTGTTTCCGGCGCAGGCAAGGCAGAAAACTACACAAGAAATCAGGAGGATTTGTTTTTTTGAGCAATGTATGCATAGTTTGCCCATTATATTATAAATTATAGTATAAACCAGAATAATATTTATAGTAGTGATCCTTTTGAGATCATATTGAATCCCGCCGAAAATATTTAAAAAAAATGAGAAATTCTCTTGACATAACTCCTAGTAATTCGATAGAATTACAATGTTAGTAAACATAGGAGGTTTATATGAAAAGGATTTTGATTGTTACCCTGCTGCTTGTAGCGGCAGGGGCCCTGATTTTTGCCGGCGGGAAGAAGGATGCCGGGAGGGAGCCGGGGGTACGGGTCATTCGGGTAGGGACAGAAGGAGCGTATCCGCCCTACAATTTTGTGGATGCTTCGGGGAAAGCTGACGGCTATGACATCGCGGTGATCCGGGCGGTGGACGAATTGCTGCCCGAATACACCTTCGAATTTGTACCTACCGCCTGGGACGGCATTTTTGTCGCCCTGGAAGCGGGGGAATTTGATCTGATTGCCAGCAACCTGGGCTGGAGGCAGGAACGGGAGGAAAAATACTGGCTTTCCACAGTGCCCTACCTCTGGGGAACCGGGAATACCATCGTTTTTAAGGGCGGCAGGACTGACATCAAATCTATTGAAGATTTGAATAACAAGAAAGTGGCCGCCGGAGTTGGGACTTCCACCACTACATGGCTGGAACAATATATAGCCCGGACCGGTATAAAGGTCGAAATCGTCTATACCGACGGCAACATCGTAAGCGCCCTGACGGAGATTGATAGCGGCAGGGTGGACGCCACCCTGGCAAGCCCCATTACTACCCAGCTCACGGCGGAGCAGTTGGGCTTTAATATCAAGTCCATCACCATAGCAAACGATGATCCCAGTCATATCCACCTGCTTTTCCCGAAAACCGATACCGGTAAAAAGCTCCGGGACGATATCGATGTGGCCCTTCAGAAATTGCATGATAACGGTACTTTATCAAGCCTCTCCAAAAAATATTTCTTTGGGGTGGATTATACCACCAAAGAGGTAGTTCAAAAAAAGTAATATCTGTCCGCTTTGATAGGCAGATTCGAAAGTAAGTGTGCCGGGGATCTGATGCCCCGGCTTATTATTAAGAGGCGGCAATGGGGAAAATTTTCGATCCTGTTTTTATGATAAACTCTGTACCGGAAATTCTCCGGGCTCTGCCTATCACCCTTTTGCTGGCGGTCTCCAGCATGGCAGTGGGGCTGATCATCGGTGTGGTGGTGGCGCTGATCCGATACTTCCGGGTCCGGGGGCTCGCCCAGATCGCCAAGGTCTACGTTTCTTTCATCCGGGGAACCCCCGCGCTGGTTCAGATCATGCTGGTCTACTTCGGCATCCCCCTGACGCTGCGGGCGGTGAACGCTTACTGGGGCACGGAACTGAACATCAACGGCGTGCCCCGGGAATTTTTCGCCGTGGTCGCCCTCAGCCTTAACGCCGGGGCCTATATGTCCGAAACCGTCAGGGGCGCCCTGCAATCGGTGGATATTGGTCAGATTGAAGCGGCCTACTCTATCAGTATGACTGTGTCCCAGGCGATGCGGCGCATCGTCATTCCCCAGGCATTCGCGGCGGCTATTCCGGCTTTGGCTAATACCCTGGTCTCCCTCATTAAAGAGACATCCCTGGTGTTTACCATTTCCATCGTCGATCTCATGGCCCAGGCCCGGATCGTAGGCTCCCGGGGCTACCGCTTCTTCGAGATATACGTCGTGATTTCTCTCATCTACTGGGCCATCAGCACCGTGATTTCAAGGGGTTTATCCTTTGCGGAAAAAGCGGCCCGGAAACATGAAAGGAGCTTTTGATGATTCGGATTGATCATATAAGCAAATCCTTCGGTAGTCTTCAGGTACTTAATGATATAACCCTGGAAATTGCCAAAGGCGAAATCGCGGCAATCATCGGGCCCAGTGGGGCGGGGAAGACCACCCTGCTGCGTACTCTTAACTGGCTGGAAAAACCCGATACTGGTTCTGTGGAAATCGACGGTGCCCGTTCCGAAGCGAAGCATACGAAAAAGTCGGATGTTCTTGCCCTCAGGTCAAAATCATCTATGGTATTTCAGCACTACAACCTGTTCAAAAACAAAACGGCTCTGGGCAATGTGACGGAACACCTTATCACAGTAAAAAAAATCCCCAAAGCCGAGGCTGCGGAGCGGGGCATGGAGCTTCTCCGATCCGTGGGCCTGGAGGACAAGGCCGGCGAGTACCCTTCCCGGCTTTCGGGGGGCCAACAGCAGCGGGTCGGCATCGCCCGGGCACTGGCGGCGGACCCACGGGTGATGCTTTTCGACGAGCCCACCAGCGCCCTGGACCCTGAGTGGGTGGCGGAGGTCCTGGATGTGATCCGGCACATTGCCCAATCGGGGATGACCATGGTTCTGGTGTCCCACGAGATGCGTTTTGTTAGCGAAGCGGCCACCAGAGTGATACTGCTGGATGGCGGAATCATTGCCGAAGACGGAACCCCGGATCAGATATTCAAAAGCCCCGCCAGTGAACGGACCAAACAGTTCCTGATGAAAAACCGGGACTTTCAGGTTGTTTTTTAATTGTTTCTTAATTTAAGGAGGACAGAATGGCGAAAATTTTTTATCCTGATTTTTTTAACGATATCCTGGGGCCGGTCATGCAGCCGGGTTCCTCGACAAGTTTTGCCGGTAACAGCCGGGTTGGACATGCGGCTTCCTTTACCGTCAAGGGCCCTCTTAAATCGGTGAAGATCCGTTTCTTCAGTGAAGGTCAATTCCGCCGTCTGGGCAATATGATGGAAGACCGGGCCTTCCTGGGAGGTCTCCAGGGTTTCTGGACCGATGATGAACGGCTTTTTCAGGCCCATGAGCTGGCCAGGGAAAAGGGTATCTCCTACGAATTCGGCGTTTTGGATCACGACAACAGCCACGATAAGGCCGTGCGGTTTGATCTGGAAGACCACCAGGGCATCAAGGGCAGCCTTATCGGTTCTTCGGTCGGGGGCGGCATGATCGAGGTTTTGGAGATCAACGGTTTCCCCATTTTATGGCGGGGCGATACCCACGGGGTGCTGATCATCCGGGATTCTTCTTCCCAACCGAAGATCGATGCCTTTATTGCCGCTCAGGGAGACGCGGTGGTTGAAAATAACATATTCAAGAATGCCGTCGGCAGGGAAGCTTCGTTCATTGAACTTTCCGCCCTTCCCACAGAGAGCCTGCTGGAAAAATCCCTGGCCGATACGAATTGGCGGCTCTTCCAGGCCCTGCTCCCGGTGGTAACCTTTAAGGGCAGGAAGCCCCAACTCTTTAGAACCGTGGATGAATGGATCGCCTATGCCAAAGACAAAGGCATCTCTTTTGTTCAGGCCGCTATAGAATACGAAAAAGCTTTTTCAGGCTGGGACGATGCAAAGATCTGGGACTACTTCAAAAAATTGCGGGAGATACTTTTTCACCAAATCCACGCACTGGAGGACCGGGGGACTTACCCGGTGGCGGATACTCCGCTGTTGCCGGTCTACGGCAAATTCTGGAAGACCTACAAAGACGCCGGAAAGTCCCTGCAGGATCCTCTGACTTCCCGGATCATGGACTACGCCTTTTCCACCAATGCCAAAATTCCCGGGGTGAAGATAGTCCCCGGCCCCATGGGTACCGGCGGCGGCTATCTCTTTTCCGCCCTGGAAGCGGTACGGGAGGCCCGGGGTCTCAGCGTGGAAAAACAGATTGAAGGGCTGGCAATCGCCGCCGGCCTGGGCGCAATCGCCTACAGCAACTGCCACTGTTCCGGGGCTTCGGGCTGCGTCGGTGAATCGGGGATGTGCTGCGCTATGGGATCGGGGGCCGTTACCTGGATGGCTGGCGGCACTGGCGAACAGGTACAGTGGGCGGCATCTATGGCTCTCCAGGCGAATATCGGTATTCCCTGTGATCCCATCCCCGGAGGGCTGGAGTTCCCCTGCCTGACCCGGACGGTCCGCTCCGCAGTGACGGCGCCGCTCTACGCGGACATGGCCCTGGCCGGTATTGATCCGCTGATTCCCTTTCATGAAATGCTCACGGTTATTGAGCATACCCGCGCCCTCTATGGCCCTGCAGTAACCGGGCCAGGCTGCGGCGCTTGCGGCACCGAAACAGCGGAACGCTGCGGGCGCTTCCTGAGGGAAGAAGTTATGGAAGGTAAACTTAAATGGGAGGCCGAAGTATCAGCCTGACCACAATCGCTCCATCTCCCCCGGCTCATCAATATCCGCCAGCGCAAAGGGATTTGCAGCTTCCACCACTATCACCGCCTCAGGATGCCGCGCTTTTATGATACGGGGCTTTTCACCTTCTCTCAGCGATAAAAGCTCATCCCGAAAAGCAGCGGAAAAAATACACGGGCTGCCTTGGCAGACCAGGCTGCCTTGGCAGACCAGGCTGCCTTGGCAGACCAGGCTGCCCGGCCCTCCCTGGGAACGGGGCTCTACAATACAGCCCGGTTTGCGGGCATCAAGAATAAGCCGCACCGTAGCGGCATCGAGCAAAGGCTGATCGCAAGGGAAAAAAAAATAGAAATCCGGCGCAACAGAGCCCTCTACGCCAGTAGAGGACGCTGCACCAGTAGAGGAGGACGCCGCTTCCACTCCCAGACGCACGCTTTCCCGCTGCCCTTTTTCCGGCGCGGCGTTGCGTATTAGCGTAACCGGAAGATCCGCAGCCAGGGCGGCAACTTGCTCATCGGCGGCGACAAAAAAAATGCCGCTGAAACAGTCCATTGCGCATACCAAGTCCAAAGTATGCCGGGCCAGCGGCTTGCCCCGGAAAGGAGCGAGGAGTTTGTTCTCTTTGCCAAAACGTTCCGAAAAGCCGGAGGCCATGAGAATGGCAAAGACTTTGCCGGCCTGCGCTTTTCCCTTGTTTTTCCACGAAAACCGTATCACAATGATATTATAGAGGTTTTTATGAGTATTGGGCAAAGCATACCCAGGGTTGATGCATGGGAAAAAGTTTCGGGCCGGGCAAAGTACACCGATGACCTGGTAGACCGCAATGCCCTGATCGGCAAGGTGCTTCATTCTACCATTGCCAACGGCCTGGTAAAAAAGATGGATATCAGCGAGGCTGCAAAGATTCCGGGGGTGGTGAAAATCATCACCTGTTTTGATGTGCCGGATATCCCCTTCCCCACCGCAGGCCATCCCTGGTCTACCGACCCCGCCCACTGGGACCCTATGGATCGGCGGCTCCTCAACCGGCGGGTACGCCTGTACGGCGACGACATTGCGGCGGTTATTGCCGAAGATGAAATTAGCGCATCACGGGCGTTGCGGGCGATCAAGGTTGAATACGAAGAGTACCCGGTCATCCTCACGCCGGAAGAGGCGATGAAGGAAGGGGCGCCGCTGCTCCACGAGGAATGTCCCCACAATATTTTGAAGCATACCACAGTGGAAGACGGCAATTTTGAAGAAGCCATACAAGAAGAAGGGCTCCTCTGTTTTGAAGATGTGTTTGAGACTCCCATTGTGCAGCACTGCCATATTGAAGGCGTTGTATCCTGGGCCTACATGGAAAACGGCCGCATCGTAATCGTCGCCTCCACCCAGATTCCCCACATCGTCAGGCGCATTGTGGGACAGGCCCTGGGGCTTCCCTGGGGCAATGTGCGCATAATAAAGCCCTACATAGGCGGCGGCTTTGGCAACAAACAGGACAGTCTCTACGAGCCGCTGAATGCTTTTATGTGTACCCAGGTTGGAGGGCGCACGGTCAAGCTGGAACTTTCACGGGAAGAAGTGTTCTGCGCCACCAGGGTACGGCACAGTGAAAAAATCTTCCTGAAAACATGGGTGCGTCCCAATGGCAGACTCGTTGCCCGTTCCTACACGGCATATTCCAACCAGGGCGCCTACGGTTCACATGGCCACGGTATCGCCGCCAAGGGAACCAATGTATTCCGCCAGCTTTACCGTGATGAGAAGGCCCGCAAAGTTGACATTTACACAGTCTACACCAATACCGCCGCAGCCGGCGCAATGCGGGGCTACGGAACCCCCCAGGCCGTGTTCGCCATCGAGTCCCATATAGAAGACATTGCCCGCAAGCTCAACCTTGACCCGCTGGAATTCCGCTTCCTCAACGTGATGCCCGTGGGCTTTGTGGACCCTTTTACCAAAAACGTCAACTATTTTGATTCATTCCGCCAGTGCGTTGAAATTGGCAAGGCCCATATCAAGTGGGATGAAAAACGCGAACGTTACGCGAAACAGACCGGACCTGTGCGACGGGGCGTTGGTATGTCCCTGTTCTGGTACAATACTGCGGTCTGGCCCATCTCTATCGAAGTTTCTTCCTGCCGCATGGTGTTGAATCAGGACGGCAGCATACAGCTCCAGATTGGGGAAACCGAAATCGGCCAGGGCGCGGACACGGTCTTTGCCCAAATGGCCGCCGACACTCTGGGTATTCCCTGGCAGAAAGTCCATGTGATAAGTACCCAGGACACGGACATCACCCCTTTTGGCACCGGCGCTTACGGCTCCCGCCAAACCTATGTAGGCGGCGCAGCGATCAACAAAGTTGCCCTGCTGCTCAAGGATAAAATACTCCGTTATGCGTCAGAATACACCCATACACCGGTGGCAAACCTGAACATCATCAACGGCGACATTGTACTTGTTTCGAATAACAACCAGACAATAGTCAGTCTTGAAGAACTTGCCACCGACACCCTCTACCACACTGAACACGCCGAACACCTTACCGCCGAAGCCACCGCCCAGGTTAAAAGCAACGCCTTTAGCCTTGGCTGCGCCTTTGCCGAAGTAGAAGTGGATATCCCCCTGGGAAAAATAAGGCTCCTGGAACTGATCAACTGCCACGACTGCGGCAGGCTCATCAACCCCAAAACCGCCGAAGGCCAGGTTCACGGCGGTATGAGCATGGCTATCGGCTTCGGTATGTTTGAGCAGCTCCTCTACGATCCCAAAATCGGCAGACTCCTCAACGGCAACCTGCTGGACTACAAACTGCCCACGATTTTGGATCACCCCCGGCTTGAGGCGCATTTTGTAGAAAACCCCGAACCCACCAGCCCCTACGGAACCAAGGCTCTGGGCGAGCCCCCCACCGTGCCGGGAGCTGCGGCTATCCGCAATGCGGTGTTACACGCCACCGGCGTCGCCATCAATACCATTCCCCTTACACCCCATGTGCTTTTCGCGGAGTTTAAAAAAGCGGGATTAATATAAAGAGGAAGTATGTACGATATTGAGGAATTGTTTGAAGCTGAAAACGCCGTCCATGCGGTTGAATTGTTACGCGAACACCCTGAAGCCCGTATTATCGCCGGTGGCAGTGATGTGCTAATTGAAATACGTGATGGGAAACTGGCGGGCTGTACTTTGGTGAGTATTCAGAAATGCGATGAACTGCGGGGAGTCAGTATTGATGATACGGGCGCAATTCGAATCGGGCCCCTCACCAGTTTTTCCCATATTACGGCGAATCCTGTCATTCAAAAACTTATTCCCGTTTTGGGGGAAGCGGTGGATACCATAGGCGGCCCCCAGTTGCGCAACATCGGCACCATAGGGGGGAATGTCTGCAACGGCGTAACATCCGCAGACAGCGCCTCCACTCTGACCGCCTGGGAAGCGGTGATGGAGTATCTGGGGCCCAACGGAACACGGCTGCTTCCCATTAAGGAACATTACATCAGCGCCGGAAAGACCGCCCTGGCTCCCGGCGAAATGCTCACCGCTATTTTGATACCCAAAGAGAGCTATGAAAATTGTTTTGGCAATTATATCAAATACGCCATGCGGAACGCCCTGGACATAGCCACCCTGGGCTGCTCGGCGAATGTCCGGCTTTCAAAAGACAAAAAAACAATAGAGCGCCTTCGCCTTGCCTACGGCGTTGCCGGCCCTGTCCCCATGCGCGCTCCAAGTGCCGAGCAAACAGCCGCCGGAAAAGCAGCTAACGCCGAAACCATCGCGGCAGCGGCAAAGGCGGCATTGGGAGACCTTAACCCCCGCACAAGCTGGCGCGCCAGCAAGGAATTCCGCCTGCAACTGGCTGAGGAACTTGCCAAACGGACCATTACCGAATCCCTGAAACGTGCCGGAGTATTAATATGAGAAAACAAATACGCTGTACAATAAACGGCAGAGACACCGAAACCATGATAGACATCCGCGCCTCCCTTACAGATATGCTGCGGAATGAGTATCGCCTGACAAGCGTCAAAAAAGGCTGCGAGGTCGGCGAGTGCGGCGCCTGCAATGTGATCATCAACGGCGAATGTTTCAACTCCTGTATCTACCTGGCAATCTGGGCTGACGGCAAAGAGATCACCACCACCGAGGGACTGTTAAGCGCCAACGGCGAACTCTCCGAAATCCAGCAGGCCTTTATTGACGAGGGCGCAGTCCAGTGCGGCTTCTGCACCCCCGGCTTTCTTATGAGCGCCACCGAAATTGTAAAGTCCGGGAAAGAGTATTCAGATGATGAGCTGCGGAAACTGCTCTCGGGTCATCTTTGCCGCTGCACCGGCTACGAGAATATTTTCAGGGCGGTGAGGGAAGTGGCGAAAAAGCGGGCAGGGTTGTAGTTATTGTGGATTTGCTAAGTATAGTACTCACGAAGCCTTTACTAAGGGATTTTTGGTGTTAAAAGACTAAAAGATAAAGTTGGGGTCAGCAGTCTGGAAACACTCTCCCCTTCCGTACTACAATCAATACATGAGCGATACAGCCCTGTCCCAGGTGGACCTGATCCGCGAGGCGTTTCATTACCAGAGCCGCTTTGAAGGCTCCACTATGGTGTTTAAAATTGATTTTCCCGTAACCGAGGATCCGGGCTTTCCCTATTTGATGAAGGATCTGGCGCTGCTGGCGCAGACCGGATTCAAGGTGGTGATTGTGCCGGGGGCCAAGGAGTGGATTGACGCGGTGCTGGGCAGGCAGGGGCTTGCTTCCACTTATGCGGCGGAGGGGGATTTGCCGGGGCAGACCAGAATCACCACCACACAGGCGATTCCTTTTGTGGAGATGGCGGCTTTTCATGTGGCCACAAAATTTATGACTTTTCTTTCCGGCAGCAGGGTGGATGCGGTTATTGGGAACTTTGTGCGGGCCAGGGGGCTTGGGGTGGTGAACGGTGTTGATATGGAACACACCGGAACTGTGGATAAAATTTATACCGATTCAATCAGCCGGGTGTTGAACCTGGGGATGGTGCCTATTCTGCCCTGCATAGGGTGGAGTCCTTCGGGAAGACCTTACAATGTACCCAGCGATGAGATTGCGCTGGCGGCTTCGGCGGCGCTGGGGGCGGTGAAGTTTTTCATTGTTTCGGTGCATGAAGGGCTGCGGGCGGATGTTTTCAAGGTGCCGGAAAATATTGAAACACGGGCCGATGGCAGTCTGGTGCGGCTTACTCCCCAGGAAGTGGAATCGGTAATTGCAGCTAACACATTGACAGCTAACATTAAAAATAGAACCGAACATGAAACTTCGTTTCATGCTAACCTTGACGATACACGGAAGCAGATCCTGCGGGAACTCAAGATGGCTTTGCGGGTCTGCCGGGCCGGGGTAGACCGGGTGCACATCATCGACGGCAGGGAAGAAGGGGCGGTACTCAAGGAGTTGTTCTCCAATCTTGGCGTAGGAACCATGATCTATGCCGATGAGTACGAGTCGATACGGGCTTTCCACAGCAGGGATCTGCCGGATATTTTGCGGCTAATGGAGCCACTCATGCAGAAGGGAATCCTGGTCAGGCGCGAACCTGAGCAGATTCAGGAAAAGCGGAACGACTACGTTGTTTTTGAGATTGACGGCTCGATTCACGCCAGCGGCGCGTTACACGATTGGGGCGAAGGCCAGGGAGAAATTGCGGCGGTGGCCACTGATCCGCTCTATGCCGATCTTGGCCTGGGGCGGCGCATTGTGGGTTATCTTATCGAAAGGGCTCGCAAGAGCGGCATGAGCCGGGTCTTTGCGCTGACCACCCACACCCAGGACTGGTTTGAAACACTGGGATTCAAAGAAGCAACTGTAGAGAGTCTGCCCGGGCAAAAGCGGAGAATCTACGATCAGAACCGAAAGAGCAAGGTCTTTGCGCTGACTCTGGGTTCCAGGCTGTGATTACCCATGTCCCGAACTCAAGTCTTTTCCGCGTTGATTCTCAGAAGTCGTACATCAGGGGAATCCAACCGGGATGTGTGGCTGCTCAGCGCCGAATCGGGTCTGATTAGAGCCACGGTATTTGGCGGGCCCAAGAGCAAGTTACGCGCTCACGCAACGCCGTTTCACTCGGGGCAGGTGTGGATATACCACGATCCGGTAAAGGATTCCCGGAAACTCAGCGATTTTGACGTGTCTTCCTGGCGGCCCGGCCTGCGGGAACTGTACGAGCGGGCCATGTCCGCCGATGCGATAGCGGAGACTATCCTCGCTTCCCACGGCGGCGGCGGAAACTGGGAAACCGCCCTTGCCCTGGCGGAGGAAACGCTGGATGTGCTTGAAAGCGCCGGTGAGGAATTGTGCGAGCGGCTCCTGGTGTACTTTTTGTGGCGCTGGGCAGATTTTCTGGGCCTACAGCCCGAGCTGGAAAATTGCGTCTCCTGCGCTAAAGCGCCTGCCCAGGACGGCCTGCTCTGGTATTCGCCCAGGGAAGGTGGTATGCTCTGCGCTGATTGTGCCGGCGGCGAAAGTAATGGCAATTCCGGCCATAGCGGTGAATTAGCGCATAACAGCGGCCTGCTTCAGGTGAATCCCGGCTGCCGGCGCTGGCTTGCGGCTATTAACCTGCTCTCCCCTGCCCTGCTGAACCGTTACACGATGGACGGCAAATCGTTCCGGGAAGCGAAGGCGCTTGTGTTCGCCATTTTAACTGAAGCCCTGGGGAAACGGCTGGCGAGTTGGGAGTGGTAACGCTTTCCACATCTCGACAATTTGGATATTATGGATGATAATCCTGTATTGATTGATTGTTAAGGAAGAAACCATGCGAGCAGTTGACATAATAATGAACAAACGCGCCGGGAAGGAGCTTTCCCGGCAGGAGATAGAATTTCTCATCGGCGGTTATGTGGCCGCAGAGATTCCCGATTACCAGGTTGCCGCCTGGGCTATGGCGGTGTTTTTTCAGAGCATGACGGCGGCGGAAACTGCGGCCCTGACCGAGGTGATGCTGCGGTCCGGGGCGGTGATGGACCTGGCGGGGGTGCCGGGGCCTTTGGTGGACAAACATTCCACCGGCGGCGTGGGCGACAAGACCAGCCTTATCATTGCGCCGATTGTGGCAAGCCTTGGCATACGGGACCCCATGATGTCGGGCCGGGCGCTGGGACACACCGGCGGCACCCTGGATAAGC
>BNVF01000023.1 GCA_025997895.1 Spirochaetia bacterium | reverse complement strand
CACGTTTACCGTTACCGTAAAGGAGCTGTCAAGCATCGCCGTAACCACCCAGCCAACAAAAACC
Source organism: Spirochaetia bacterium (assembly GCA_025997895.1). GTDB lineage: Bacteria > Spirochaetota > Spirochaetia > Treponematales > Breznakiellaceae > WQXQ01. The sequence goes on along the minus strand of BNVF01000023.1, from coordinate 45,360 downwards.
ATTTACTCAATCGGCGAAGCTCTGGATTTAACCGGGCTGGTAGTTACCGCCACGTACAGCGACGGCTCCAGTGCACCGGTTCCCATCACTGCCGACAACATCAGCGGCTTTGACTCCTTTGAAGAGGGACCCCAGATCGTGACCGTTACCTATAGCGGCCAAACTGACACGTTTCCCGTAACGGTGGCGGACCCGGCCGTGCGCGAACCCGGCCTCTACATCGGCGCGGACACCACGCCTACCAACATTTCAGGCCAGGCCGGAGACACCATCATTGACAAAGCCTTCGCCTTTATCGCCACGGACACCAACACCGATTACACCATCGTCATAAACGAGGACATCACCCAAGCCGCCACTATCACCTATAACAAGGCCGGTGTAACCGTTACCATCACCACAGCCGACAGCACCGAGCGCACCATTCAGAAAGACGGCAACGGCAGACTCTTCACCGTGGGTGGCGTCGACAACGCCAATCCCAGAAATGCCAAACTGGTGGTGGGCGGAAGCGTTACCCTCAAAGGTATTGCCGCCAACAATGCCGCTCTGGTGGGGGTAATGCATGGCGGCTCACTGGCGCTGAAAGGCAAGTCCAAGGTAACAGGGAATACTTCCTCCTCTAATGCAGGCGGGGTGTACTTGTTCGCCAGCAATGGCAACAACAAAGTAACCCTCACGCTGGACGAAAATGCGGAGATAAGCGACAATCACCAAATAACAAGCGGGGATGCACAGGGCGGCGGGATCTTTGCGCAATATGCGAATATTACCCTTTCGGGCAACGCGAAAATTACCAACAATAGCGCCGAATCAAATACCGGCTACGCCTTTGGCGGCGGGGTATACCTCAACAGCACCGTAACCCTCACCATGAGTGGAGGGGAAATAAGCGGCAACCTTGCCAAATCAGCCACCAGCTATGCAGGGGGCGGCGGGGTAAGCATTAACCAAACAAGCGCAACCTTCACCATGAGCGGCGGGGAAATCAAGGATAATAGCGTTGAGTTCGTCACCTATGGCAGGGGCGGCGGTGTCTATTTGGGCCTCGGCTCCTTTATCCTTACCGGAAGCGCCAAAATAACGCCGAAAACCGGCGGCGCATACACCACCACCGCCGATGACCGGAACAGCATCTATCTGGGCAGCATAACGTGGACCATCCGCATACAGGGAACCCTGAGCGAACCCACTGTGGGTCTGATTGATCTTCCCAGCAATTGGACGATCGCCACCCCATTACTTCGCAGTTGGGACGGCACGAATGAGAGCAATTTCGCCAGCGGCGCGCCAACAGACAAATTCGGCCTGGGCGTAAAAATCAATCTCAGCGATCCCTATGACTTCTCAGCCATTGCCGGGCCTTGGACTGCTTCCGGCAACGGCAGGATTGATGCTAAGTAAGAAGGAAGAAGAATAATGAACCACAGACCACACAGACAGCACGGACAAAAGAATGGGATTTCTAAGCAAAAGTCCGTGTAATCCGTGAGGTCAGTGGTTGATTCTTCTGGTACAGTGGACAACTAAAAAAGTGACTGACACCGTTTGACAGTTGAGCTGACCGTTGGGTATATCGCCCGGCGGCTGGCTTTTTTATGGAGGTTAATTTGATTGTAACATAGCTTGCCGGAGAATAGTGTTAGCTCGTGTTTGATAACCCTGACCAGCCTGTTTTAGCCATTCAATTACATCAGCATCAAGACGGATTTGAATGGTTTTCTTAATAGGCTTATAAAGCCGTGCATCCGGGTATTTGGGCTTGAATTCCTGCAACTGTTCCAGGGTCTGTACCGGGCAATCGCTAAAGTCCCTGGTCTTGAAATTCAGCAATTCCGTTACGCGCTCATCATTCATAGGTTCCGGCAATTTGTTTTCGATAGTTTTCATTATAACGCTCCCTTTCAAGTGGGCCTGCCAGCCGGGCGGATATTATCCTTGTCCGTTCACCCCGCTCGGTATAGGATATAAAAAAGTAGATACGCTGATCAAAGGATGCTATGCCTTTCATCCGTATCTCATCCCTGGTTGAGTGCTCTTGATCGTATGCTTCAAGGAAAAATTGGTCATCAAAAACAGCCAGAATTTCCTCAAAACAAAAGCCGTGATTTTCCTTGTTAAGGACATTTTTTTCTTCATCCCACTCAAACCGACCATCTGGGCTGATAATGGTCTTCATTACATAATAGTATATACATTTTGCAAATTGTCAAGGGGCAGTAAAACGCAGGATGAACACAGAATTATCAGTCGACAAGTATTATATCGAATTGCATAATAAAGCCTTCCGTGGTATCATATATTATTATTTTGATAAGGAAGGAGTACACCATGAGTTATGTAGATAATATTATCGTGGACCTTGAAAAGAAAAACCCCCACGAGCCGGAGTTTTTGCAGGCTGCCAAGGAAGTGCTGGATTCCCTGCGGGCTGTGGTTGACCGGGACGGCCAGTATGAAAAAGCCGGGCTTTTGGAAAGGCTTGTTGAACCAGAGCGGATTATTCAGTTCAGGGTTCCCTGGATGGACGACCTTGGGAAGGTCCGGGTTAACCGGGGCTACCGGGTACAGTTTAGTTCGGCAATTGGGCCTTATAAGGGCGGACTGCGCCTTCATCCTTCGGTAAACTTAAGCATCATAAAATTTCTGGGCTTTGAACAAATTTTCAAAAATTCCCTGACGGGACTTCCCATAGGCGGCGGCAAGGGAGGATCGGATTTTGATCCCAAGGGAAAAAGCGACAACGAAGTTATGCGCTTCTGCCAGTCCTTTATGACGGAACTGCACAGGCACATAGGCCCCGATACGGATGTCCCCGCGGGAGACATAGGAGTCGGCGGCAGGGAAATCGGTTTCCTTTTTGGTCAATACCGGCGGCTTGCCAACGCCTTTGAAGGGGTGCTGACGGGCAAGGGCCTTCCCTGGGGCGGAAGCCTGACCAGGACCGAAGCCACAGGCTACGGGCTTGTGTACATGGTCGAGGAATACCTTAACCGTTCCGGGGACAGCTTCAAAGGTAAAAAAATAAGCATTTCGGGCAGCGGCAACGTGGCTATATTTGCCGCAGAGAAAGCAAAGGAACTTGGCGCAACGGTCCTAACCATGTCGGATAGCAACGGCGTTATCTATCACAAAAGCGGAATCAACCTTGACACGATTAAAGAGATCAAGCTTGAAAAGCGGGAAAGGCTTACCGCCTACGCCAAAGCCCATAGCGATGCCGTATATACCGAAGCCGACAAAGGCAGGGTGTGGGACAGCGAGTGCGACATTGCCCTTCCCAGTGCAACGCAAAACGAGCTCAACCTGGATGACGCGAAGCACCTCACCGCGAAGGGCTGCAAGGTGGTTGGAGAAGGGGCCAATATGCCTACGACCAGGGAAGCCGCAGAGTACTTGCAGGCCCAGGGCGTTACCTTCTTTCCGGGAAAGGCCGCAAACGCGGGGGGTGTGGCGGTATCCGCCCTTGAGATGGCGCAAAACAGCGCCCGCCTTTCGTGGACTTTTGAAGAAGTAGACAGCAGGCTGAAAAACATCATGATCGGCATATTCCACAACGCCGATGAAGCGGCCAAAGAATACGGCAAACCGGGCGATTACATACTCGGCGCCAATGTCGCGGGCTTCAAAAAAGTTGCCCGGGCCATGCTCGATCAGGGGCTTATTTAGAGTCTATTGATGTGAGAGGACGGCCACTCAACAATGGGTGGCGTTTTTGTTGCCTGCTAAATTGGTGCCAGACGTTCCTGCGCTTAGTCCTATTATTTCTCCTTATAAAAAATAAGACGTATATTTATTTTTTGGTGTATATTACTGATTCTGTTTCACTATCTTTTTTCATGGTAAGTATATTGCCATTAATTGAAAAAATTCCGGTTTCAGGCAGAAACATATCATCGATCGATTCTTCTATTAGGACGTAATTTGTCCCCAATATTTTTTTTAATCCAATTATTAATTCAGCTTTTGAATAAAATTTTGATTCAAGTTTAAAATAACTACCATAGACATCGGTTGTCTGTGTTGTATATTTTCCACCACTGACGGTGTATGTTCCCCTTGTGAAAGATACACCATCAAGGATAGTTTCAAAATAACCATTATTAAATGTCATTTCCAATAAATTACCAACTTGTGTATAATCACCAACACCTATTACCCATGTCCCATTTAGGCTATTCGTTTGGGCATTAGCCTGTCCTGCAATTATAAGTCCGAATGCCAGCAACATCAGCGATATTCTCGAATAGAAGTTTTTGTTTATCATTATTCCTTTTCTCCTTTATTTATGATATATCACCAGGCATTGGAAGGCACCCACGGCGCCGAAATAATCTATATGCTGAAATGACACCCAGCCTTAGTTTAACACCGCCGTGTACCTGGTCCGGCGGTACGAGCCGGTATCAGGGATCTTGTACTTACCGATAGATTTTTCCGCGCTGGTAATACGTTTGGCCGGCGTGGGGTGGGTCTTGTTAAAGCCGCCGGACTGACCGCCCTGGGTTTTGTTCAGCTCTTTGAGCATATCGATCAGGCCCGAAGGGTTATAGCCCGCCGAAGCAAGCAGACTTAATGCGGTACTGTCTGCGTCAAATTCCTGAGTTTGGGAATAACCGTTGTTTACCATAGTGGTTACAATTTCGCCGACTGATTCATTAAAAACATCGGTCAGTTCATTCACGTCATAACCTGTTGCCGCCCCTGCCGCAGATGTGCCTGTAACTAAAAGGGCCTGGGTGATACGGCTGGTTTTAATGGCCTTGATACTGTGCTGCAATTGGATGTGGGCAATCTCATGGGCGATAACTCCGGCCAGGGCATCCTCTGATTTTGCGTCGGCAATGAGTCCCCTGGTAATAAAGATGTGCCCGCCGGAAGTAGCAAAGGCGTTTATCTCGCTGCTATCCAGAATCATTACATGGTAGCCGTTGTAGATATCCGGCTTGGGGGAATTGATGACAATGGCGCCGCATATTCTGTTGACATAAGCGGTAAGCTGGGGGCTGCCATTCCAAATTTTGTAAGTAGTGAGAATATTCGCGCCCACAGCGCGGCCTATATAATACTCCTGCTCCGGGGTGATTTCTTCCGCAGCGCTACCAACAGCCTTGCTGGAGTTGCTGATAGCATTAGCGGTGTTTTGATCGATGACCCCGGTGGCACCGGCAACCTGGGCGCCAATATCCGCAATAGCGGCAAGGTGCTGGCAGGAAGACAGCAAAACGGAGAAAGCGGCAAGCATCAATAAAACAGGGATGATGTATCGATTTTTCATTATTGATCTCCCATTGACAGATGACCATCTACCAGGAACTTGTAGAGATCGTCTTCGGATACGATCAGCGCCTCGGTTTTGTCCACATCGGTGTAGTTGAGTTTGCCTCCTGCTTTGTAGGCGTTTTCAATCTCCTGATTAAAACCTTTTCCCGCTAGGGCGACTTCGCTGGCGGAGGCATTATTGGTGCTTCCTGCCGCAATCCTCTTGGCGGACAGATTGGAAGACGCTGTCCATCCGCTCTTGTTTGATGCGGAACGTACCTCCACCCATTTCCCGCTGACCTGGAGCACCGTAACCTGATCCCCGTAAGACAGAGTCCCCTGGGTTTTGGCGAAAAATCCGGTAGAGGATTTTAACGATACGGTTTTTGCCGCTACCCACAGTGTACCGCCTCTGGAAACCTGGGCTGCTGCGGCTCCGGCAACCAACGCGCACAAAGCGAGTGTAATAATTAACTTCTTCATAATATACCTTTCCTTATAGTATAATAATAGCATAATGATACTGCGCCAACAATATCAATAACCGGCGTTAGAGGGTGTTTTATGAAAAATCTGCTGCGGGCGGGAATTATCTGTTTTGGCCTGCTTGCGTTTCTCACCTTTCTGGTCTCCCTTTCCAGCGCCCGTTCGCTGTATATTCAATCCCGCCGGGATAGCTCCCTGAATTATCATTTTGCCCTGTATCTGCCGGATAACCGGAACTCTTTTTTTACCGGAATTATCGCCGGGGCGGAACAGGCTGCGGCGGATTTTAACGTTGCCTTTTCGGTTCATTCAATAGATCCGGCGAAGCACGAACTGGAAATGGCCCTGTACACCGGCATTGACGGCGCCATAGTCTGCCCCTACCTGGACGATGCGCTGGCCCGGCGGCAGCTTGACCGGCTGGGAACTATGCAAATTCCCACGGTGATTATCAACCACAATATCCCCAATGATCAGCCCTGGCCTTTTATCGGAACCAACAATTTTGATGTGGGGCGGCGGCTGGGGCTGGCGGCGGGCAGCATCAGCGAAGGGCCTATACGGCTGGCGGTGGTGTACAGTGACAAGGCGCCGGGGATCTACGGCGAGCGGGAACTGGTGGAAATGGGAATCACCGCGGCGCTGGGCGGGCGGCTTGCGGCGCCCATCACGGGCTTTAAAACCAATCTTAATCCGCTGGATGCCGAAGCCCTGCTCTCCCGGCTTTTCCGGGGCGCCGCTAATGATGAACACTTTAACATTATTATCTTTACCGATACCAACGATACCATTGCCGCAGCCCAGACTCTGGTAGACATGAATCTGGTCGGCAGGGTGCAGCTTATCGGCTTTGGCAATGATCCCGGAGTGCAGGAAAATATCCGCAAAGGAGTCATTGCGTGTAGCCTGGCGATCAACCCCGAACGTATCGGTTACGAGGCAATACGTTCCTTGTCGTCATTGCGCATAACAGGATACACCTCAACCTCGATTGATACAGGAATCGAGATTATCGATCAGGGGAGTCTGCGATGAACCGGCGCATTCTCCTGCCCCGCTCGATCCGTATGCAAATGCTGCTCAGTATTGCCGGTGTTTTCATTATCCTTTCTTTTTCTACCGCCTATATTTTACTTTCCGCAAAAAATTTGCAGAATGTCTCCGATAATATGTTTGAACGGGAACGATTCATCAAATCGATTCAAGAGGATATGGATAAATTTCAGGCGCCACTTTTGGAGTATCTTTCCACCAGGTCTTCCAACGCCCTGGCGCAGATACTCATCGATACCCAGTCGTTACGCGCAAAATTACCTACCTATATGCCGGTGCTGCCTGGGTTCTCCGGGCTGCGGGAACGGGAACTCTATTCCCTGATACGCTCCTACCTTAACCTTGCAGATCGGGCCATCGAAGAAAAGCGGGGCCGGAATATTGCCGCCTATACCGGGATTTACGACGAGATGGCAGGTCTGCTGGATTACATAAACCGGGAAATTGAAACTATCAGTACTGAACGCTTTCGGGGTCAGATGGACGATTACGGAATATTTATAGTCCGTTCCGGTACTTTGCAGTTCTGGAATTTGCTCTTCATCATCTTTGTTTCCATTTTTTCGATACTCATACTGCTCCAGTCGGTCAGGCGCATCACCGATCCCATGACCAGGTTATCCGCAATGGCTGCGGAACTTTCTGCGGGGAATTTTTCGATAGACGACATTGAAAGTGAAACGGTACGCGAAATGGATCAGGTGGTGGCCGCTTTCAACAAAATGAAAAATGAGATACGCAATTATATCGAAGAAATCCGCTGGCAGGAAAACATCAAACAGGAATATATGCGCGAGAAAATGCGCAACATGAAAATGGAAGGACTGGTGCGACACATGGAGATTTATGCCCTGCAGGCCCAGATGAATCCCCACTTTTTGTTCAATACCATCAATACTGGTATGCAGCTTGCCATTGTAGAAGGCGCCGAGCGTACCAGCGAATACATGGATTACATGGCGAAACTGTTCCGCCACATTATCCGCAATAAAGAAATAATCGTTCCGTTGCGCCACGAGATCGAAGGATTGGATTTCTACTTTTATATATTGCGGGTACGCTTTCCCCGCAATCTGGATCTGTCTATTGAGTATGATGAAAGCCTGCTTGATACAGTCAAAACGCCGGTTTCAATTTTGCAGCCGTTAGTTGAAAACTGCGTGATCCACGCTTTTAAAGACGGCCCTGCAGACGGCGGCGTTATGGAGGAGGCCCATTTTCAGGTGAATGTGCGCGCCGAAAAGCAGGGCCAGCGGCTGATCCTCTCGGTACGCGACAACGGCCGCGGCATGGAAAGAGAGACCGTGGAGCGGCTGCTGCATCCCCAGCCCATCGACGAATCTTCGGTTTCCAGGGTGATGGGTCTTGAAAATGTGATACAGCGGCTGTACTTTTTTTATCCCGATGATCCTGAAGTGGTACATATTGAAACCGCGCCGGGGCAGGGCACAGCGGTTATTATCCGCATTGACACCGGGAGGGAACCGTGTATCGCGTTTTGATAGTTGACGACGAAGAGCCGGTTCTGGACAGCTACGAGTTCATGCTCAAAGGCGATGCGGATTTTACCCTGTCCGGCAAGGCCCGTTCCGGCTTTGAGGCCCTCAAGCTGATCCACGAAATCGAACCGGATCTGGTTTTTATGGACATCAACATTCCCGGTCTTGACGGCCTTGAAGTAATTGCCGACGTACACAAAAAATTTCCCAACAGCATTTTTGTTCTCTCCACCGCCTATGAGCGTTTTGATCTTGCCCAGCGGGCCATTCCCCTGGGTGTTTTCGCATACCTGGTAAAGCCGGTTTCCCGCAAAACTTTTCTTGCTACTCTGGAGACCGTGCGGGAAGCCCTTAAAAACCGTACAGCCTCTGTCGCCGAGCCCGAAACGCAAAACCCCTTGCAGCATTTTTTCCGCAGAACCATCTGGAAAGCGGTGAGTGAAACCGAATGGGAAACGATCCGCAGGGAACTGGATTTTCCCTCTGACAAGGGAATCGTTTTTATTCTGGAAACCGAAGAGACGGGAAACCATTCCCTGTTAGCTGAACATATTTCGTTCAGGTACCACTGCCGTTACGATGTCATTCTGAACCGGGGTCTCTTTTTAATTTCCGGCGAAACAAACAGAGACGAACTGAAAGAGTATTTGTGCCGGATAATCGCCGAAACTCTGCCGGAACATGACGGCTCTTGGGGCCTGGGAGATCTGCGCACGGGCACGGAACTGTACCTCTCCTGCGGCGCCGCGCTCCGTGATTTGGAAGATAAACTGCAGCAGAGCGGCAGCGGCGTCCAAAACCGTGAACGCCAGCGCCTTATCCAACTGCGCCGCAAAGCCGGCATAGCAGATCCCGCCGAAGTACGCAAACTCTTTGCCCTCTTCTGGGGCGATATTTTCGCCGCCTGTGAATTCAATCTTGCAAAAGCAAAAATGATCCCGGTGTTCATGTTCCTCATGGACGACATTTCCGGCTGCTACACCCGAAGCGAAGAATCGCCGCCCCCCGGCCTTGCGCCTGACATCGCCGCCGAAATCATGTCCCTGAAAGATACAAGCGCCTGGGAAACCTGGGCCGCCGCCGCCTTTGACAAACTCCTGAAAGAAGCTACCCTGCGCCGCTCCGGCAGCTTCCCCCAGCCCCTGATCAAAGCCATTGCCTGCATCCGGGAACACTACACCGACCCTTCCTTGCAGCTCAACACCGCCGCCTGCGCCGCCCAGGTTTCCCCGGCATATCTCAGCCGCCTTTTTTCGGATCAGCTCAAAACCAGCTTTGTCGATTACCTCACCGAGTTCCGCATTGAGCAGGCCGAAAAACTCATCCGCGAATCCAGCCTGAGCATCAAGGAAATTGCCTTTGCCGTTGGCTACCAGGACCCCAATTATTTCAGCAAAATTTTTCGCAAGCTGCGAAGCTTGAGCCCATCGGAGTTTGCGGAGCGGATGGTGAGGAAGGGAGGATGATTATGAACGGTATTATTGATCTGAGGGAAATCGCGCCTGATACCTGGCAGGCAAAGTATCAGGGCAACTACGGGGTTTATACCATAAAAATAAGTACCGACGGAAAGCGGCGTTCGAAATTTTCCTGTTCCTGTCCAAGCGATTACTACCCCTGCAAACACATCGCAATGGTTGAGGAAGCCATTGCCGAACAGATTGCCATTAACAAAAAACTTAAAAAAACCGGCGGCTTAACAGTGAAAGAACTCCTGAAAGGTCTTTCCCGGGATGAGTTATGCGATTTTATTATCCGGCAGGCACAGTATAATTCAGATCTGCATAACGCTATCACACTGGAATTTACGCCCAGAGCTGCGAATAGCAAGGGCAACAAGTATTCGCCTGTTATACGGAAGGCTTTGCAATCGGTGTATGTGAGTGACGAAATAAATTATGAGTATGAACAAATTGCCCTTGATGTTTTGGATCAGTGGTTTGACAAGGCATGGGAGTGTGTTGATAAAAAGCAGTATGCCGAAGCGATCCTTATCTGCAAGGCGTGTATTGAGGAATTCGCCGCATGGCTGAATGATATTGATGAAGATATCACCTATTGCCTTGATCCCGAATACCAATCGGTTCCTTTTGAAATTCTTGAGGCATCGCTGGAGCACGCGGACAAAAAGGAACTGTTTGCCTATTGCCGATCGGAACAGAAAAAGAAAAAATACGCAGGTACCGATATCTACGACTATTTTCACCGGCTGTTAATGGATTTGGCGGTATCCGTGGATCCCGACGCCTTTATTGCCCTGCAGGATGAGCTGCTGGCTGGTGTAGCGGATATAGGTTCTCATGAGGCGGAAACTATCCTGCGGCGAAAGATCAATTTTTACAAGCAACTTGGTCAGCCTAAAAAGGCGTGGGATATTATTGAAGCCAACATCCGGATAGAATCGTTTCGCAGGGAAATGGTAGAAAAGAAAATCGCGGAAAAGAAATTTGTCGAAGCAAAAAAGTTTATCAATGATTATATTACGGGAACGGAAGGTGATCGGCGCCAATCTTACCATGGTAATTGGAATGAGCTGCTTCTGGATATCGCGCAAAAGGAAAATGATATTCCCGCAATACGGAAACTATCCTATGAATTTCTTTCAGAACATTTCAGCGAAAAATATTTTGGTATTTATAAGGCTGCCTTCAATTCCGCTGAATGGGCTGAGGAAATGGAGAAACTCCTCTGTCATTATGGAAAAAACAAAAAACATTTCAGCGATTTTGTGGCGCAGCTTCTGGCTGCTGAAAATGCCGCAGAGCGTTTAATGGACTATGTGGAAAAATATCTCTCCCTGGACTATCTTGATGAGTATCACCGGGTCTTTGCCACCGCTTTTCCCGAAAAAACCCTTGAGCTGTTCCGAAATGCCCTGAACACCTATGCGGAAAACAATGTCGGGCGGTCCCATTACGAGTATATTTTGAAATTGTTGAAAAAGATGTCCCGGATTAAAGGCGGGGAAAAAACCGCTGCCGATCTGGCGGCTGATTTTAAGACCCGCTATAAAAATCGGAAGGCCATGCATGAGGTGTTGAAGCAGTTTGTATAGATAATTTGCGAAACGTACTGACAGGAAACACCCGAGCTTGTAGAGCTTTTTAACATATTGCAACATGCTGTTTTTCATGGGACATTCGTTCTCTTTGAATAACTTCGCTTGACATACAAGGTCCCTGTTTATACCATAAATTATGCGAAAATCACTGCCACTTTTTGCCGTTATATCGGTAGTAGTCCTCACCCTGGGGATTGCCTGTAAAAAAGAACCATCAAACAGAAGCGGCAGCGCAGGAGACGAAGGGTACCATACGCTGGATGCCGCCGTGCTCGGCGATACCTGGGCTAACAATGCGGCGATAGAAGCCGCTTTTACCCTTGATTACCGCAAACAAACGCCGGAGACGGCCACGGAAGAAGAGCGCCTTAACCTGTCGCGTCCCTCAGACCTTCGGTCTGATTCCGCACAAGCCGGCGGGAACCGTATCGTGGGAGGCGGGCTTCGCAAATTAAGCGATTACAAAACAGATTATTTTTCCGGGGCACGGCTCAAGGAAAATCTGGAAGCAATACAGAAATTACAGGCTGCGGCCACAGAAGGGACCATTGCTCAGGCAAATCCCGGCAGAAATAGCGGGGCCAATACATTAACCGTGGCCGACTGGGGGCCCCGGGGCGAATACTCGGCGCAGAATCAGAGACCGTCGATCTATGTGGTTTTCAGCCAGCCGATGATGCCGCTTTCCGCGCTTGGCGGGCAATCCGACACGTCGCCGCTGGTTACCATCAGTCCCAGGCCAAAGGGCGTTTTCAGATGGTACGGCACTTCGTTCCTCAGTTTTGAAGGCAGCGAACCCCTGCAAAGCCAGCAGACATATACCATCAGCGTTAATAAAAATGCACAATCAATATACGGCGCAATAATTTCGGGGGATTTGGATTTTACTTTTACCACAGAAACGCTGTCAATGCTTGATATAATCCCCGGCGAAGATTTTAAGCGGCAGAACCGCGAATTTTATTTTAATTTGAGCGATGTGCCGCCTCCTGCCGCCCGTTTTATCAGCATTCGTTTTAACTATCCGGTTACAGCGGAAGATATGAAAGAATTTATCAGCATTAGCGAAGGAAATGCCGAGCGCCCATTTACACTAAAAACGCTGGAGCCAAACAAACTGCTTGCCCAAATTGACGGGGAAATAAGCTTTGAAAAAAACGTGTCAGTAACGCTCAAAAAAGGCGCAAAATCAAAAACGGCGACACGGGGAACGGCGGACGACAATAAAAAATCTTTTTCTACCCCCGGCGCTTTTATAGTAAAAGATTTTGACCGCCGTGTTTCTTACGGCAGATACCGCAACCTCCTTGATATTGAATTTACCTATATGCTGGACGAAAAATCCGTAACCCCTTCTTCGATCCGCACGGAACCGGTAATGAATATAAGCGGCGATAACATTGAAGTGTGGGGACGCACGCTCCGGGTGTACAATCTGCCTATAGGTTACGGTGATAAATTTAAGATTTATGTTTCCGATAACATTAAAGACCGTTACGGGCGCGCGTTAGGAAGCGAATATTCAAAAGACATCGTGGTGCCCAAAGAGCCTGAGCCGGAAGGCGATGTGCATTTTTTGAACAGTTGGAGAAATGTGGTGATGCTGGAAGCGCAGTTTGCGCCCCGCTATCTTATTGAATACAAGAATATAGCCCCCGGTTCTTACTGGGCTGCGGAAAAAATAAATAATCCGCTTTACCGGGATGATCATTCAAATGCTCCAAGAAATATACTTCCCCTGGGCGAGAAAAACGCCAAGTATTTTGCGGATATTGATTTAAAGCCATTTGTTAATTCGGGGGGTTATGGTTTTGTTGATTTTTTTGCCGACATTAACCTTTTACCAAAACTACAAAAACCTGATCGTTACGGGCGCGAATACTACTCTGCCGACGTCCGTACGGCGATTCAGGTTACAGACATAGGTCTGAGCGTCCGTTACGGTTTTAATAAAATAGTTATTATGGCCGCAAGCCTTGCCACGGGTAAACCCATTAAAGGCGCCGAAATCCGGGCAATAAGCCCGGTGGGGATAAACGAACATTATGATATTGACATGGCGCCTTACTTTGGCAGCGCGAAGACCGATGCAAACGGCATGGCGGTGATCAAGCTCGGGGCCGGTGACTTCCGTGGAAACGTGAATCAATCAAATAATGGTGCTCCGTACATATATGCGCAAACCACCGCCGCAGACGGCTCTATTGATGACCGCGCCGTTTTTAAGCCGAATTCCCACAGCCCCTGGCGTTTTAGCGTAATGACCGGAAGCCCCTTAACCGCCGAAAGAATTATCCCGGTGGCGTTTCTTTTTTCGGACCGCGGCCTTTACAAGCCGGGTGAAACAATTACATTCCGCGGCGTGGACCGCTCAAAAGTTCTGGGGCAGTTCGCGATTTACCAGGGGCCCTACGAAGTAATTTTACAGAAAGAGGGTTACGACGGAGAGCAAATCCTCTCTTTAGAGGGCGAAACTTCGGAGTCCGGCGGTTTTTGGGGGCAGTTTAAGATCCCCGAAACCCAAACCCCGGGCGCTTACAGCGTCAGGTACCACCGGTTAAAAAACGGCGAAACCGGCAGCATTGCCTCAACGCCCATTACGGTGGCATTTTTTGAACGGCTCAAGTTTCAGGCCGAGATGCGCCGCCCTGCCGCCACGGTTATTTCAGGGGACGAAATAAACACAACCCTCAGCGCGACTTACTTGTCAGGCGGCAGCCTTGCGGGGGCACTTTACAATGCCGTCTGGTACCGCGACATCAGCTATTTCCACCCCGAAACAGCCGAAACGCGGGGCTTTACCTTTGGCCCCCGCCGTTCAGGCGACGGCAGGCGTTACATTTCCGATTCAAGCGGCGCGCTTTCCGGCGATGGTACGGCAAAAATCACGCAAAAAACCGGCGATGAATCGGTAAAAGGAGCGCCCTACCTCTACAGGGCCGAGGCGAGCGTTACGGATATAAGCAATCAGCAGGTGGCGGCAACCATGTCCGTTACTGTGCATCCCGCGCGCTTTTATGTGGGAGTGCGCCGGCAGAACAAAGGCGGATTTCCAAAGACAGGGCAGGAAGCGTCTTTTGATTACATAACGGTCAGCGCCGAAGGTGAGAAAACAAAAGACGGATCGCTTTTTTTACCAAGCGGCGCGGAAGCGGGAACGATGACGGCGATTTTTTACCGCGAAGAATGGCGCCGTGTTCAGCAATCCGGCGTAAACGGTTATGTGTATAACGAATATATACGGGAAGAAGTTGTAGACAATACCCAGAAGATAAAGATGCAATCGGGCGGCGGATCATTCAAATTTAAACCCTCAAGCGCCGGGTACTATATACTCCGTGTGAGCGCCCAGGACCGTGACGGAAAAACCGCGCTTACCGAATTCACGTTCTATGTTACCGGCGGAAACGGTGGCTGGTGGAACAGTGATAACGCCAACGAAATACGCCTTGTGCCGGATCAAAACAAATACAATCCCGGCGATACTGCGGTTGTGATGATGCAAAGCGAGATTCCCGCTGGGCAGTATTTAATCACCGTGGAACGCGAAGGAATATATACCGAAGAAGTGCGTTATATCGAATCTTCCACATCGGAAATTGAAATACCAATCGCCCGTAACTATGTGCCTGTTGTGTATGTCGCCGTTTCATCGTTTTCTGTCCGCAGCGGACCGCCTGCGCACGAATACGGCAGCCCCGATCTTGACAAGCCCAAGGGGTATTTCGGCGTTTGCAGAATATTTGTAGACCCCGCCGTGCGTTCCTTTTCCGTAACGGTTGATTCGGGAAAGAAATCTTTTAAGCCCGGCGAAGAAGTTTCCATGACCCTTACTGCCACGCAAAACGGAGTCCCCCTTAAAAACGCCGAACTGACGCTCATGGTGGTAGACCGGGGTGTGCTCGATCTTATCAATTATCATGTGCCGAATCCAATTGATTATTTTTATAATGAGGAGTATTTTCCTCTTTCTGTTTCAGGCGGCGACAGCCGTGAAATGTTGATGGACCCGGTAACGTACAGTATAAAGAATTTACAGGGCGGTGATTCGGATGACAGCAAAATCGAAGAACGGGCCGATTTTAATCCTACCGCTGTTTTTGAGCCGGCGCTTATCACCGATGAAAACGGCAGGGTAACTTGCAAGTTTAAACTGCCCGACACGCTCACCACCTATCGTGTTACGGTTTTTGGTATACACGGCGATATTTTTTCGTTAAAAGAAAGCGAGATTGCCGCGCAGAATCTTATCAATGTGCGCGAAGTTCTGCCCCGCCGCCTGCGCGAGAGGGACACTGCGGAAACTGCCGTTTTGGTAACTAACCTTGACGATAAACCGCATAAAGTATCGGTAAGCCTGCGTTTGGCGCCGCCACGTAACATAGAAGACGAAGAGACCGGGCGGCGAAAACCGGCGGGTGAGGCTTTTATAGACGGCGAAAGCGAGCGTGAACTTACCGTTGCCCCCGGAGCAAACGTGCTTTTCTGTTTTGATATTGCCGCCGTAAAACAGGGCTATGTATCGCTGGAATGGACCAGCCGGTCGGATGTTCTTAACGAGCGGCTGGTAAATGAATTGCGGATTGAACACCCGATTATTATGGAAGCCTTTACCACGACCGGCAGCGTGGGTGCCGAAGAAAGATCGGCCACAGAGGCGCTTGTTATCCCCTCTTTTGCGGATCAAAATGTCGGCAGCCTGACCCTTACACTAGATGCCACGCGCCTTGCCACGCTGGAATCTTCAATCAATTATCTGTTTCATTATCCTTACGGCTGTATGGAACAGCGAAGCGCGGCTATTTTACCACTGGTAATTTTTGGTGATTATCTGGATGCCCTTTCGTTAAAGAGTGAGGTTTCCAATCCCCGCAAGGTTATCGAATCCGAGCTGAAAAGCTGGGTTAAGGCTCAGCTTAGTGACGGCAGTTTTCCATACTGGCCGGATGGAACAACAGGCAATGATTATGTAAGTCTGCGGATTGCGCATATTCTTGCCATTGCCAAATCGAAAAACATAAACATTCCAAAAGAACTCAATGTCAATAAACTGCTGGACTACCTCGAATCAAATTACCGTAAAATGGCGGCATGGACGGCCCAGTCGCAGTGGTATAGTTATCGGGATTATTACGGTGCATGGACTATGTATGTATTCGCGCTGCATGGCCGCGAGGTGGACAGCAGCCGTCTTGCCGCTATTGTATCAAGGAATGATATAGACGTGTCGGCTCTCGCCATGGCCGGCCTTGCGTACCGTTACCTGGGGAAAAATGCCGAAGCGGCTGCGGCGGCAAATAAACTGCGGGGCGTTTTCAGGCAAACCACCCGGGGCGTAGATATCAGTAATGCCCAGAGCGGAAATTATTACTGGAGTTTCTTTAACAAGCCCACTGAACAGCTTGCCCTTTCGCTTGAATTTTTTGTACAGCAATTACCCGGCGATGATATTAATACCCGCATTTTATATACATTGCTGCAAAACAAAAGGGCAGGGGAAGTTTACTGGGATAATACGGCGGTTACAACCCGGGTGCTTTCTGCGGTTGATGCATTAATCCGCGCCGAAAACCTTGAAAAACTGAATGTAAACGCCGCAGTTTCGCTTAATGCGGCGGAGCTTTTAAGCGGCAGTTTTAAGGGCCTTGGCGCAAAGCCCGTTACGTCCGTTACGCAATTTGGCGATGCGCCCCTGAAAGATATTCCCCGGGACAAACTGCAGAGCCTTGTTATTAACAAAGATGGAAACGGCGCAATTTATTATACCGCTGAATTGCGTTATGCCATTCCGCAAGAATTACAGAGTTATCGGGACGAAGGACTGGGTCTTTATATGAGCATAATTGATGTGGAAACAAACACGGAAGTAAAAGACACCGCGTTAAGATCGGGTAAAACCTACCGGGTGCGAATAAAATTGTCTTCTTCGCATAACCGTACCTATGTGGCCCTGCGGGCTCCTATTCCTTCGGGCGCTGAATTTCTGGACGCGACTTTTACTACAACGCCTGCGGCGCAGGAAGAACGGCGCGCGGATGAAGAAATTCCCTGGAGCGGGTCCGGTTCGTGGATTAGTCATCAGGAAATATACGACAACGAGATACATTATTTTTATAATACCCTGCGTTCAGGCGAAACAGAAATCAGTTTTCTTTTCCGCACGCCGCGCCGCGGTGTATACCCGACACCTTCGCTTACCGCCGAGTGCATGTATGAACCGGAAATATTCGGCAGAACCGCCGGTGTGTTGTGGACGATAGAGTAGATTTATTCAACCCTGAAGCTTACTCGCGTTTCTTCTTCGCCGCAGCGGATGAGCAGGGTGTGGTTGCCGGGTCGTTGTGGTAGAAAAAACACGAAGGGGCGGGGGACTTTCCATGTTTCGTTGTCATAGCTGACCGTAAGCTCATCGCCCGAGCCGCCTATGACTTCTACGGGAATTTCCGAAAGGCCGATGCCGGAATTATTGTAAAATAAAAAACCGTCCCGGGGGCTCAGGATTTCCAGCGGGGCCGATCCGTAGTCCAGTTCTCCCTGCCGGTTCGTTGAAAAAAACCACGCCTGATACTCGGCCGGATAGGTTGTTTTTCCCGCCGTATGCCATGTGCATTTTTCCGTTACATCGGTATTTTCCGGGTCTGCACTTTGCCTACCCGCACTTTGCGTACCCGCATTTTGCGTACCCGCAAAACGCCTCCGCCATTCGTTCACCAGTGCGTCGCAATAGGGGGACGGTTCCATGCCGGAAAGGGCACACACCGGTTTTAGTTCCCATCCATCGGGCTTGTTAAACGGCACGCTTTGCCGTCCCTGTACCGCCATGAGCATTTCCCGGACGATATAGGCCGGAATTGAGCTGCCGGTCTTGCCTATTACTGTTTCGCCTGAAAAGTTACCCATCCAGACACCGGCAGTGTAAAGCGGCGTGGCGGCAAGGGCGACAATGCTTTGATACTGATTGGCGGTTCCTGTTTTAAACATGGACGGGAACGGCATATTAAAGTTTGTCTCAAGGCCAAATGCCAGCACACGGGAGCTTTTATCCGACAACATAGAGGAAATAATGCGTGCGGTATCGCTCTCGTAGATTTGCGGCGCATTAACCCCGGCGGAATTTTTTGTATCGCTGCTAACCGGCGTTTCGCGCAGATCGATTAATCTGCCGTCATTGGGAAAGACGCTAAAAGCGCGAACCAGTTCCAAAAGGCTCACCGGCGCATTGCCGAGGGCAAGCCCCAGGCCGGCGTCATCTATAGACTGCTTGATTGAGTCAAAATTCAGGGCGTATAATTTTTCGGCGTAATTTTTTATGCCAATGCGGTAGAGCAAATCCACGGCGGGTATGTTCAGGCTGGAAGACAGGGCTGTGCGGAAAAGTACTGGGCCGTTAAAGCGGTTGTTAAAATTCTGCGGGATATACAATTCGGTTTCGCCGTAATTTTTAGGGATATCGGCAAAAATATCCGTGGGCAAAAAACCGCTTTCCAGCGCCATGGCGTACAAAAACGGCTTCATGCTGCTTCCCGGCTGATTTAACGCAAGCACCCCGTCAATCTGGCCTGAGTTTTCGTTATTGTAGAAGTCGGCGCTTCCCACCCAGCAGAGAATTTCTCCTGTAGAGTTATCGATCAGAATCGCGGCGCCGTTAGTTAACCGGGAAGAATAATAGCGTTCAACATTGGCGTAGATGAGGTTTTCTGTTAACTCCTGCAAGCGGAGGTTTGCGGAGAGAGTTATTGTGTTTGGTATTTTTTTGGAACCCCCCGCCCTTAACCGGTTTGTTATATATCTGATATAGTGCGGCATGGCAAAAGGATAATTGAAACGCACGGCGGAACCGGCGGCGAACTTTAAATCATCTTTATTTATGGAGGCAATCTCTATATGTTTTTTTGCCAGGGGTTTTATGCCCGCAAGAGTGTAAGCGGCCTGGACACCCGCATCGGGGTTTGCGAGAGGATTGTAAAGCGATGGCCGGCGGGGAATTACCGAAAGCAACAGCATTTCCGCCGGGGAAAGATGCGCTATATCTTTTGAAAAAATACTCCTTGCGGCGGATACAAAGCCCTCGCTTTTTCCGCCAAACGGAACTGAGTTAATATACATTTCCAAAATCCTTTTTTTGGAAAACCGTGTTGAAAGCCGCACCGCGTTAAAACCTTCGGCTATTTTGCCTGACAATGTTCTGTTTTGTCCGCCGTCAATTATTCTCGCCAATTGCATGGTTATTGTTGACGCGCCGCTTACTGTTTTGCCTCCGGAAATATTTTGCATAGCGGCACGGACTGCGGCAAAAAGATCCACCCCTAAATGAGTGTAAAACCGCCTGTCCTCCGCATAAATGATGATGTCCTGTAATTGTTTCGGGATTTCCTCCAGGGGCGCGTATTCCCGCCTGATACCGTCTTCCACTGCCGTTATCTGCAAAAGGGCGCCTTTGTGATCATAAAACCGGATAGAATGTTCCCGTTCAAGAAATATTTTTAGCGTGGGGTAAGGACTTAGCCGCAGGAACAAAAACACGGCAATAAGCGCAATACCGGGCACCATTACGCCCGTACGCAGCAACCTGATGTATTTCATCTTTATGCAATAATATTTTAGCGTGCAGGGCATTTTTGTCAACGGGTCGCAATGTCGATTATTTTAATGTTGGAAAAAATCAACAATCAGATTTACTTTGTCTCTGAAAAAGCGTTATCATTGTTAAAGTATACCGGATTGAAGTCATAAAATTGATATAAGGAAAGGTCAACCTAAATGCATAAACCAATTCAATCAATCATTTTTTCCCTGCTGGTACTCATCTTCCTCGGCGCCTGTGTGCCCGGTGGACGGGGCGGCGGGCAGGCGGCGGCAGGGGCAGAGACAGGCAGCGCAGGCGGCGGGGCGGCAAGAAACAGTCCGGCGGGGCGGTTTCAGAAAGATCGGGCCAGGCCGGTGATTGGGTTTTCCATCGCTACTGCTACCTTCATTATTGAGCGGTGGAATAAAGATCTCAAAGTATTTACCGGGGCGGCGCAGGAGCTGGGGGCGGATGTGATTGTGCAGCTTTCGGCAGGGGGTACCAGAGAGCAGATTGCGCAGATCAATTATATGGTGAATCAGAATATCGACATTCTGGTGGTTATTGCCCATGATACCGAGGCGATTGCGGGGGCAATTAAGCAGGTGCGGGATGCAGGGATTCCGGTTATTGCCTACGACCGTATGATCATGGGGACGCCGGTGGACGCTTACATTTCCTTTGACAACCGGGAGGTGGGCCGGGCTTTTGGGCAGGCGCTGCAGACGGCGGCGCCCAGGGGCAGGTATTTAATCGTAAACGGGTCGCTGCACGATTTTAACAGTTTTGAAATCAGCAGGGGGATACACGACATTCTTGATCCCCATATCCAGTCGGGAGACATTGTGCTTGGAAAGGAGATCTGGCTGGAGGAATGGAGCTTTGATGAGGCGCTGGAAAAAATTGAGGTCATCTTTAACGAGGATTTTGACTGGGATGCGATTGCCTGCGGAAATGACGCCATTGCCAGCGCGGCGATACAACTGCTTTCGGAGCGACGCCGGGCTGGGGATGTGGCGGTTGTGGGGCAGGATGCGGAATTGATTAGCTGCCAGCGGATTGTGGAAGGCATCCAACTGATGACGGTGTATAAGCCTATAGGGAAACTGGCGCCTAGGGCGGCGCAGCTTGCGTTGGCGGTGGTTCGCAAAGAGGATTTTTCGCCGGACCTGATGCTGGAAAACAACAGCGGCGTACTCATTCCCTCATATATTGAAAAGCCCATCGCGGTTTTTGCCGGCAATATTGATGTGGTGATTCGGGACGGTTTCCACTCCAGAGAGGATGTATATAGAAGTAAACCTTAAGAATCCCTGACGGGTAAAATTTTAATGTCAAATATTTACCCTTAACGGACTTTTTTTCAGGAAAAACAGCTTTTTTCCTCTTTTTTATCAAAACTTTACGATTTCCAATTAAAACCTTTTCACTGTATACTGAAATAAATCTTAATTTTGGAGGAACAATTATGAAGAAATTAGTAGCGGTTCTTTTGGTGCTGGTTGCGGCTGGCTCTCTGCTGGTTGGTTGTAAAAAAAAGGCGCCTGTTAGCAGCGCGGCTTTTATTGGTATTGCGATGCCGGAAACTCACGTGCAGCGCTGGGTGAAAGACGGCAACGCCCTGAAAGCGGAAGCCGAGAAACAAGGGTATCGCGCGGAAGTCCAGTGGGGCAATGCGGATCAGGCCCAGCAGAATCAGCAGATTCAGAGTTTCCTGACCCAGGGAGCAAAAGTACTGGTGGTTGGCTGTATCAATGACGGCGTTGGCTCAGTAGTTTCCGAAGCTGCCAGGGACAAGGTCGCGGTTATTGCGTATGACCGGATCATTCCCAATTCTGCTGATTATGATTACTTTATCACCTTTAACAATTACAAGGTCGGCGTGCTTCAGGCCCAGAGTATCGAAAATGGACTGAACCTTCCCGCCGCCACTGCTGCGGCGCCCAAGCAAATCACCCTGTTCGCCGGTTCACCTACCGACGGCAATGCGTTCTTCTTCTTTGATGGCGCAATGAGCATTCTTAACCCTTATATCGAAAAAGGCGTACTCAAGGTCGTAGGCCCCTATCCCAAGGCCTCCACCGATACCGCCAACTTCCAGCGGATCGCCACTGAAAACTGGCAGGCGCCCATCGCCAAGACCCGTATGGAGAATCTTCTCAACAACGATGCCCGGAACGTGGTTCTGGATGCAGTACTTGCCCCCAATGACACCCTGGCCCGTGCCATCATCGAAGCCTGCAAAGCCGATGCCAAATACCGGACCAAACTCCCTGTCGTTAGCGGCCAGGACGCTGAATTCGAATCCGCTTTCTCCATCAAGAACGGCGAGCAGTACAGCACCGTCTTCAAAGATACTGCCAAATTGGCCGAAGCCGCCATTCTGTTAGCCGATCAGATCGTCAAAGGCCAGACCCCCAGTATTCCCGGTGCGGTTCTCGCTTCCGGCGATCTCGCCAAGATCGGCGACACTGGCAGGAAAGTGGTAAAGACCTATCTGCTGGATCCCATCTTGGTTACCAAAGACAACATCAATGTCCCGGTAGACGCCGGTTTCTACGAGGCCGCACAAGCCTCTCAGTTGAAGTAGCGAGTTAAGCAGCAAAGAAGTAACAAGGAGCAAAGTTAGCAAGTGAGGTTAGCAGATAACGCCCTGCTTGCTACTTTTCCCTTGTTCCTTGCTGTTTAACAAAGGAAACCCTATGAGTGAGTATATTCTTGAAATAGAAAACCTGACTAAAGAATTTCCCGGCGTTCGTGCTTTGGAGAATGTTAATCTAAAAGTGAAGAAAGGGGAAATTCATTCTCTGTGCGGGGAAAACGGCGCGGGAAAATCTACCCTGATGAGCGTAATCAGCGGGGTCTATCCCAAGGGTACTTACGAGGGCAATGTTTTTTTTAAGGGACACGAAACCAATTATCACAGCGTTAAAGACAGCGAAAAGGAAGGGCTCGCCATTATTCACCAGGAGCTGGCGCTGAGTCCGTATCTTTCAATTTATGAAAATATTTTCCTGGGACATATGCAGACAAAGCTCGGCATTATCAACTGGAATCAATATATTACAGAATCAAAAGGGTATCTGAATACAGTGGGGCTTCATGAGCCGCCTGAAACTATTGTGAGTAAGCTTGGAGTAGGAAAACAGCAGTTAGTGGAAATTGCCAGAGCGCTTTCAAAAAAGGCGGAGCTGCTTATTCTGGATGAACCCACTTCTTCTCTTAACGATGACGAGAGCGAAAAATTACTGGATCTAATTCTTGAATTTAAACGCCAGGGTATTACCTCGGTGATAATTTCCCATAAACTGAATGAAGTACTCAAGGTTGCCGATACGGTAACAATACTGCGGGACGGTAAGTCCATCCGCACTTACGATGTTAAAGGCGAAAATCTTACCGAAGAGATGATCATCAAGGACATGGTGGGGCGGAATTTGACCCACCGATTCCCGGAACGAAAATCTTCGCCGGGCGAAACGGTAATGGAAGTTAAAAACTGGACGGTCTATCATCCTGATTACCACGAGATTAAAGTGGTGGACGGCGTTTCCTTTTACCTGCGGAAAGGCGAGATTTTGGCTTTTTGCGGCCCCATGGGTGCCGGGCGTACCGAGTTGATGATGAGCATTTTCGGCAAATCCTACGGTTCGCGCTCTGAAGGTGAACTGCGTATTAAAGGAAAACCCTGTTCGTTTAAAGACACCAAGTCGGCGTTTGAATCCGGGCTGGGTTATATTTCCGAAGACCGGAAAAGTTTGGGGCTGGTGCTTATTCAGGATATTAAAACCAATATTTCCCACGCCAGTTTAAAAAGACTTTCCAGATTCGGCGTTGTTGACAGCCAGCAGGAAATAAAAGAAGCGGAACGCTACCGCAAGGAACTCAATATCAGGACGCCTTCGGTTGACCAGCTTGTGCGCAACCTTTCCGGCGGCAATCAGCAGAAGGTAGTAGTGAGCAAGACTCTGCTGGCGAATCCGGATATTCTGATTGTTGATGAGCCGACCAGGGGAATTGATGTTGGCGCCAAAACCGAAATCTACGGAATACTGAACGACATGATCGTCGCCGGCAAGAGTGTGATCATGATCAGCTCCGAGTTGCCCGAGGCGCTGGGCATGGCGGATCGTATTTATGTGATGAACGAAGGCAAGATAAAGGGAATGTTGATGAAAGAAGAAGCGACTCAGGAAAAGATCATGCAAATGGCCTTGGTAGGATAAACAGGAGGATGAAATGAGCGATAAGGGTATTCATACTTCAGATGCAAAAACACTGATTAAGAACAACATACGGAACACCTCCATGTTTATCATGCTGGCGTTGATCATGCTTATCTTTGCCCCATTGACCAACTGGAACAATTTTAGTCCCCGGAATTTTACCAATATTTTTTTCCAGTACAGTTATGTGCTCATTTTGGCAGTGGGTATGGTTCAGTGTATCATCATCCTGGGGATCGATCTTTCAGTCGGTTCGGTCTGCGCTTTTGTAGGCGCCATCAGCGCCATGATCTACAATACCGGTCTGGGTATGCCAATGACCATTTTGGCGTCTCTGGTTATGGGTCTTGCGGTCGGCGCTTTTCAGGGTGTCTGGATAGCCTATGCCAAACTTCCCGCCTTTATTGTTACCCTGGCGGGGATGCTGCTCTTTAGGGGGCTTACCTACATCATTACCAAAATTAACCCCATCAGTCTGAAAGATGTGGGCTACTCCCACCTTGCCACCGGAACAGTGGACGAAGTTTTTGGTGTTCCGCAGATTGGGCCCTATTATCCTGTTGCCATTATTGCGGCGCTTATTATGTTGATCATTTTCTACTATGCCGAATTTTCCGGCCGGAAAACAAGAATAGCCAATGGTTTTGAAGTTGCCCCTGCGGGTATTTTTATTGCAAAGCTGGCGCTTATCAGTCTGGTGGCATTGGGCCTGGCGGATCGTTTTGCCCGTTACCGGGGGCTTCCGGTGGTAGTGGTAGTCCTGGGAATTACGGTTTTTGTATTTCACTTTATTCTAAAAAATACCGTCCTGGGCCGCTTTATCTACGCGGTAGGCGGCAACTCCCGTTCGGCAAAACTTTCCGGTATCAATTCCGAATTTATTACCTTTATTGTTTTCTGTATCATGGGACTTCTGACCGGCCTTGCGGCGGTCGTTTCCACCGGTTATATGAACAGCGCCCTTCCCCAGGCCGGCAACCTCTTTGAAATGGACGCCATCGCCGCCTGTTACATAGGCGGTGTTTCCGCCAGCGGCGGCATCGGCTCGGTCGTCGGGGTCATAGTCGGCGGTCTGGTGATGAGCGCCATCAACAACGGTATGTCCCTGATGAACCTGGGGCAGCACTGGCAGTATGTAGTAAAGGCCCTGATCCTCCTGCTGGCGGTGTTCTATGATATCTACACCCGCCGCAAAGCCGGGCTTGGTTGAGAGATTGTTCTAAAACACCGCATTAGCAGGGGGCATTGCTGGCAGCGTTTCTGGTACAGGAGGGATTTACTGCCATTCAAAACCGCCTATGCGCACTTCCCCTGTCCCTGCTTGAGCTTGAATAACCGGGGCATTGGGAAAGATCCGGTACATGAACCCGCCGGGCACATTAAAAGAACGCATCAATAAAAGTGATACGCTGTCCATGCGTGCAGTTTCTTCGGCACGGACGTTTTTGGGCAGCCATCCCCGCTCACGGGCAAAAGCAAAAGCTTCCTCTGGATTTGCCAGGGCCGTTTCCAGCGCCGCCCCAAGGCTAAAGTACGCCGCCTGCTCCCAGGTGATTTCTTGAGCGCCCAGAAGCAGTTCCATATCCGCCGCCACGGTCTGCCAGCTCAATACCGGGTAGAGGTAGCCGTCAATCCACGTCCAATCGGCGTTAGCGGCAGGCGCAAAGGACCAAGCGCCGGGATAGAACGCCTCTGTTTTAAAATCGGCAAGAGGTGTTAACTGGCCGTCCCTGTTGTTTAATCCCGGATCAGGGTAGGTAGTAGAATTTTGAACTATAATGTCATTCCGGGAATAATTGCTGCCCAGCGTGGCACCCCACGTTTTGGGGGTAAAGGGGGAATTCTGCCGTTTTTTTGTATATGTGATTGTCCAAAATGCCCGATTTTATTATATTGGATACAGGGAGAATGTTATGCCAACAGCCAAAGTAGTAACGAAAAAAAGTACAAAAACCGCCAAGAAGCCCATCCCCAAAACAGCCAAAAAAATAACGCTGGACGATGTATGGGCGTCTATACATGAAATCAGTAAAGCGCACAAAGAAACCGAGGCCGCCCTCAAAGAGAACCAAAAGATGGTCGGCGAAGTCCAAAAGGCGCACAAAGAAACCGAGGCCGCCCTCAAAGAGACCCAACGGATAGTTGGCGGCTTGGGTATTAGTCATAATGAAACCGAAAAGGCCATGAAAGAGACCCAACGGATAGTTGGCGACCTGGGCAACAAGTTTGGCGATGAGGCTGAATATACGATGATTCCCGGCCTGCCGGAAAAATTCAAACATTTCGGTTTTGACTTCGGCGCAATAAGCCGCAACAGAAAAATAAACAACGATAAGTATGACATACACGCCGAAATAGACGCCTTTCTGGAAAACGGCACACAGGCAATGGCCGTTGAGGTAAAAGCGAAACTGCAAACCGGTGATGTGGACGATCATATCAAACGTATGGAAAAAATCCGTAAACACGCCGATATAGTTGGCGACAAACGGGAACTTTTTGGAGCCCTGGCTGCCACGGTTGTACAAGACAAACCAAGAGACTATGCGCTTGAAAAAGGTTTTTACGTTATAGAACCTTCGGGGGAAGATGTGAAAATAACAAAACCTGGTTCTGATCTCAAGGTTTGGTGATTGGAAGGCCGAGGGATCGAATACCCTGGAATTCGCTCCCGTGAGGGAACTTCAGGGGCATGGCGATATCCAAAAGGATGATGTCCGGCACAAAGCCCTTTTCCAGCAACTCCAGCGCCTGTGTTCCCGACTTTGCGGAGCTTACCTGATACGTTTCCCCCCAAAGTTCAGAGGCCATTTCGAGGAGTGTAATATTATCATCCACAATGAGAATGGAGTCTTTGTCATGATTCATGTTACTACCATACGGCGGATTTTCCGTTTTATCACCCCCCGTTTCGGGGGGGCATGGCTATTTTTTTGTAAGTTTTAGCAAATCTTCGGGCAGGATCGCGGGGATTGCGGAAAGGCTGTAATCTTTAATATTGCGGGTAACAATATAATCGGCGTTCACTGCTTTGGCGCACTCCGCTTGTAGGCAGTCTTCAATGTCGTCAAAGTCATTATTCAAAAGTATGTTATTGATGAGAGCTGCGTTGATTTCAACGATAGAGATTGACTGGCATAAATCACACAAACGCTGTTTTCTTTCAGACACTGAATATGTTTTTCGCAGAAGATAAAAAATATTGGTGATGCTATGTGCCGCTAAATAAGCAGAAATTCCCCTTGTCTGCACTTGCTGAATAAGCTGTTTGGCATTTTCTGAAAAAGGTTCTCGTTCGGCCATAAAATCGATCAAAACATCAGAATCAATTAACAGGGCCGAAACGTTCATCAATCGCCTCCATGAGTTCTTTTTTGTAGTCAAAATCAGGTGGCAATTTTTTCCTTGGAAAATTCATCAGTCGTTCAAAAGCTTCATGGCGTTCCTGGTCGCTCCCTTCGGGATGGTGAACCTTTACGACAGCGGCGTTTTTTTCTATCTTTTGGACCAGGTTGAACACCTGCTCAAAATTTTCCACGTTGGCGTTAATCATAATCGCCGCCGGTTTTCCGTTACTGGTAAGCACTGCCTTGCCGTCCCGGGCAAGTTTTGACAGTGCCGCTTTAGGCGCTTTGCTGAATTCCCGTATTGATAAAAATTGCATCATTTACTCCTATGCCACTATAATGATGGCGTATTGACGGACAAATGTCAAGCGTTTTGTTTTCGCACCCCAGTAATTTCAAATTTGCTGTTCATGGTCTCCGCAAGAGTCGTTCCGCTTCCCCTGCATGGTCAATCAAAGAGCGTAGCGCCTGTTCCTCCGTCTCCCGGAGTTTCCGCTGTTCATCTTTATAAATATTGAAGTGCTGGTACATGATGATTCCCAGCAAACGCCAGGCTGTTGAATGCCCGTACCCGAAAATCCAGTTCTTTTCCGAAAAAGGCATAAAAAAATTGTTTCATAGGCATCATGTTCCCAATTATACCGCAATACCGCCGCCTCTTGCCATTTAAACTTTGTTGAAACACGAGTATACTGGTGTTTCAACAAAGCGTATGAATGAAGCGGAATCTTTAATCACTTCGATTGACAAACTCCCCCCTCTGCTGGCGGCTTCAATATGCGCCGAGGAAAAAATCTACATTGCGGAAATCGAAAAGCGCGGCTTTCTCCCATTTGGCGTAACGCCGCATTTTGCCTCCCTGGCCGGGCCTGAGCAGGACGATCCCATCAGGCGGCAATTTTTTCCTGACCCCCGGGAAGCCCTGCCGGATTCCTTCGCGCTGGACGACCCTCTGGGCGAGGGCATACACCGCGCCGCCCCCCGGCTGGTGCACCAGTACCGCGACCGGGCGCTGCTCCTGGCCGGCGGCGCCTGCGCCGGTTATTGCCGCC
Organism: Spirochaetia bacterium; assembly: GCA_025997895.1. Taxonomy (GTDB): domain Bacteria; phylum Spirochaetota; class Spirochaetia; order Treponematales; family Breznakiellaceae; genus WQXQ01. The sequence continues at coordinate 16,808 of BNVF01000023.1, read as the reverse complement.
ACTGTTTCCGCCGGGTCTGGCTTTCCGGCGCGCCGGCGTTTATCTCGATGGGCGATACAAACGGCGCTACCGCCAACTGCGGCGAATTGGCGCCGGTTCTGGCTTACCTTGCGGCCCATTCCGAAATACGGGAAATCCTTGTCTCAGGCGGCGATCCCCTTACGGCGAGTAACGCCCGCCTTGAAGAACTGTTCTGCAAATTGCGAAAGGCGCGGCCGGGGATACTGCTGCGGGTATGCACCAGAGCGCCCATTACCAGCCCGCCCCGGCTCTGCGAAGAAACAGTTGCGCTGTTCCGCAAATTCCGCCCGCTGCGGCTTGTAGTGCACATCAACCACCCCCGGGAACTGGCTGCGCCCGGCCGGGAACGGCTTGCCGCCTGCGTAGAAGCGGGTATCCCTGTGCATATACAGACCGTTTTATTGAAAGGCGTCAACGATGATCCGGCGCTGCTTGCGGCGCTGTTCCGGGACTGCCTTGATTTGGGGTTGTCTCCCTATTATCTTTTTCAACTGGACCTTGCGCCGGGTACCGCACATTTCAGGGTTCCCCTCAGGCAGGGCCTTGCCATTTACCAGGAGTTATGCGCTCTTTTTTCCGGCCGTATCGGCGCCGATACGATGGCGCTGCCCACCTATGCGCTGGATTTGCCCGGCGGCGGCGGAAAGATATGGCTGCATGAAGGCGTGATCGCCGGGGAGAAGATGACCGCTGCGGGACCGGTGTATTTATTACAGGATGGCAGGGGGAAAGTGTGGGAATATCCGGTCTGAGACTACCGCATGAAAAATAAGTTATGCGAAATGAATAAAAGGCGACTTGACATAATATTAACACTGGGATAATATGAGTCAAAAGGAATGGGTAGTGGACATAATTGAAAAAAGAAGAAGCATCAGGAAATACAAAGCAAATAAGATCGATGATAATCTTATTAATAAATTGATACAGAGTGCCATTCTAGCTCCTTCTGGCGGTAATACTCAACCTTGGCGTTTTATAATTGTTGATGATGTTAAAATTCAAAAAGAAATTATAAAATTATCGCATAATCAAAAATGGATGGAAACGGCACCCGTATTAATTGTGTGTATAGCAGACATTTGTTCAAGGATAAAAGACGAGGATGATTTAATTTTGGACGAAGAATCAAACATTTTTGAATTAAAACAAATAATTAGAGATACAACAATTTCAATTGAGCATATAGTTTTAGAGGCAGTAAATCTGGGTTTGGGAACATGTTGGGTTGCATGGTTTAAACAAAATGAAATTAAAACATTATTGGGAATACCAAATAATAAATATGTTGTAGGAATACTAACTATAGGATATGCTGATGAAGAACCAAAACAAAGACCAAGGAAAACAATGGAAGAAATAGTACACAAGAATAAATGGTAATTAATCAACAACCCCGCCCCTTATCGGTCCTTTGCCACTATATGTGTTTCGCATATTCTCGCTATTTTCCGCGAACTGAGTACCCTATAGACTTTTACTGCGCCGGCGTCAGTTTATACCCGCTGCCTTCCGCGCTTACCCGGCCAATGGCGGGGTACACCAGATGCATTCCCGCAATGGGGATATTATTTGCTGCGGCATACTCCAGCACCTTTTTGCGGGACGCTGCCGCCGTCACGGGGTCTGTGTCGTATGTTACCGAAATATCTGGTCTGGGGAACTGAATTTTCTCAGCGTGCATCAGGTCGCCCCATATCAGCAGTTTCTGGCCGCTGGATTCTACCATAAAGAGGGTGTGCCCCGGCGTGTGTCCAAAGGCGGCAATGGGGGTAATACCGGGAAGCAGCTCCGCAATCCGCGCGCCAAGTTCGCCGGGCTGGAAAGTTTCCACCCGGTTACCGTAGGGAGCAAGGGCCGCCACTGCGCCCTGGTTCACGTTGGTTTTAGTCCAGAAGTCCCGCTCCTGTTGGGCAAGGTAAACTTTCGCCTTGGAAAACAGAGCCTTGCCATCTTTCTGCAGGCCGCCGATGTGGTCACCGTGCATGTGGGTGATCAGCACCGCATCAACCGCGTCAGGACTGATTCCCAGGGCCTTCATACTGTCAAACAGGGTGGTTCCAAAGCCGGTATCTACCAAAATAATTTTGCCGCTGCCGCGAATAAGAAAAGTATTAGTCTCCGACTCTGATGTCCCGCCCGGAAAGTAGCGATCCAGAGCCGCCTTATCAGCCCCAATCAGAGTCGAGGGGATTCCGCCCGCCCGCCGGTTTTCCACCAGAGTCCAAACCTCAAAGCTGCCGACTTTATAGGCAAAAATATTGCCATCCGCCGCAAAGCCGGGAATTACTGCCGCCCCCAGCAAAATACCACACAATACGCTAAACCTCATACAAACCTCCTAAAATTAGTTTATCATAGAAAAGCCTTTGATTAATTACAAGTGAGGTGAATCGTCGCGCTCCGCGCCCGGCGGGTGGTTCCAGAATTCAGCCCATATCGGATAATGATCGCTCACGTTTTTGGGTTCAATACTTAAAAGGCTAAAGTCGTACAACTCATCAAACCGGGTGACGCCGAAATTTCCGGTATAATACTCTACCGCAGACGAGGTAATAATAAAACGATCATAGGTATTTTTACTTTCTGCAACAGTAGTGTCGTATTCATCGGTGATGATTATGTAATACTCATCTTCGGGAAATACATCGACCAAATGTGATGCGTCATAGTAATACCCATCGGCGTTGAAATCGCCCAGAATAAGCACATCCGGGTCATCCCACAAATTTTGGTAATAGGCAACAACTTCCGGCAAAGCCGCTATTTCCGCTGCGGTATTGCTTGGCTGGATATGGTTGTTAATGATGATAAAATCAAAACTTCCGCAGGACTGGAAATAGACGCACAACGAGCTTCTTTCAAAAATGTCCGTCTCATCAACCCAGGTTTCCTGAGCCAGAATGGTGAATTTTTCGGTATCGTATATTATCCAATATTGTTCCTTGGAATTTGATCTGCCTTCACGGGGACCGATGACATAACCGTACCGTTCCGGCAACAGGGCCATAAACTGCTCCACCGGTTCAATACCAGCACTCCGTACTTCCTGGACTGCAATAATATCGGCCTGGGATACAATGTCAACCAGTATATCAACAACTTCCGGCTTTGCCATTTTGGAAACACCGAAAATTTGGATATTAAAGGATACGATCTTGATCGTTTGCTCTGCAGACGACGTCTGTGGAGCAGACGACGTCTGTGGAGCAGACGACGTCTGCTCTGACGAGGGGGCTGCGCCGATACGGTCGTCGCCGTTACAAAAAGGCGCGACTAATAGTAACAGAATCAAAAAAAGTTTGGTTTTTTTCATAGACGGTATTGCCACGATTTGTTTAAAGCTGCAGCATGGAGATTTCGTCTTTGCACCATGCGATATAATCATTATAGTACTGTATATTGGTACTAATGTTAATGGGATTTTGGCGCGGAACGCTCTACTCTTAAGAGAACTTGATCGCGATGTTGCCGAATATGTATACGTCCAGGCACAGGCAGCCCACAAAAGCCAGATGAATATAATTAACGATCTTATCCGTGAGAAAATCATCGTTTCTGCGTAACAAATTCTCTCACCCTAGACGCAGGAGCGTCTGGAATAACGCCACCTTTAACCCACTGATTTTCGTAATTTTTTTCATTCATGCTGGGGAGACTTCCTCCTATTATTGGTAATGCAGCTTGCCCCTTATCTTTTCCTACTCTATAATTATTCTGTCATGTCTTTTTTGTCGAATCTTGTACCAAAGTTGAAATCCCTTGCCGTCGCTGTCGCCGGATTTTTGCAAAGGCTGGCCGGTGCAATCGGCAATACTGCGTTTTGGGGCAAGTTGGGTGCGGCGATAAAAGGCGTGTGGGAAAAACTGCTGGAGCGAATCCCTGCGGAAAAGCGGCATATAGTGATGATATGCGCCGGAGGGGGGGCGGCTTTGGTGCTGCTGGTTTTTGCGGCGGCATCGCTGCTGATGCAAAAGTCTGCCGGGGAGGCTGCGCCGGCTGCCGTAAGCCCGCAGGTGGTCATTCCGCCTGAGGAGCTGTTTTTGCCTGAGGAGCCGGATTTTGTTCCCGGCGTGATGTTGGAGCGGGAGCGGCGGACGGCCTGGACTGCGGAGGATGCGGCGCCCTATTGGCAGGATCCGCTGAAAAATGGCGAGGAGCAGTGGCGGCAGCGGGTTGAGCTTGCTATCGATGAACTTCTGGAGCGTGTTCCATGAAAAAAAGTGTGTTGTCCCTGCTTGTTTTTGGATTAATTAGTATAGCAATGATTTCATGCGCCGGGGGGGCTAAATCCCGGGGTGATGAGTCTCTGACGGATTCGAATCAATCCGCCGAAACTGCTGAAACCGGCGCAGCAGTAGCCACCCAGGCTGAACAGGAAACAGCCGAAGAATCCTCCGTGCCCGAAGTTACGGAAGCGCCGGCTCAGGCGCCGGAAGAGACGTCGCTTATTGCAGAACTCGCTGAGCCTGAAATCGACCTGGTAGAAGCAGCATCGCCGGCGCAGCCTCCCGAAGAAACGCCACTGTCCGCAGCCCTGCCTGAACCTGCAGCGCCGGATCTTCCCCCATTGCAAGAGCCTGCTCCGGTAGCGGAAGCCCTGCCGCCTGCACAACCTGCGCGGCCCACACCTGCGCCAACATCCGCCGCGCCTCCTGCGCCAAGGCCGCAGCCGCCCGCATACCTGGGGCCTGCCGAAGAAGACAGGCCGCCGGCGTTTGTGCGGGAACCTGTCCCTGTTCCGGCCGGCCCTGCGCTTGAGCCGCCGGTTCCTATCACCCCGGTTCCGCTTCCACAAGATGAAGAAATTGTATTTTCCCGAATCGTGCGCGCCACTGTGGGGCAGCTGGTGGAGATTCCTTTCCGGGGCAGCGGCTGGGTGTATTTGGGTGAATTGGGATCACGCCGGGGCATTGTGTATGACTCCCGGAGACTCGATCCCGAGGGACAGAGTTTTATTTTCCGTACCGAGACTGCGGGAACCTATTCGCTGAAATTTTACAAACAGGATTTTGTCCGCGATTTTATTCTGAACGATCACGTTCAGGTACTGGTTGGCGAACCCCCGGCAGCCTCTGGTTCCGGCTGGTTCAATCCGTCAATTGACCGCAGTCGTGTAATCGCCGAACCCCGCTGGCCCAGTTCACTTGAAGAAGCGGAACGCCGCCGAAACGACGCCCGCCCGGAAACGCCGGACACATCGTCAGCTAACGCACCGTCAACCGCCGCATCATCAGCTAACGGACCGCAGCCAACTGACAGGGCTCTGCCCGTCGCAGATACCGCAGGCGCGGCAACAGCGGGCGGCGCTGCCCCCGGCCCTGCGTCCACAGCGGGAAATGCGGCCGCAGGTGCAGGCGCAGCGCCGGCAGCAAGCGCCGGAACGCCTGAAGCTGCGGTTCCTGAACCATTACCGGATATGCTCCCTGAAAATTATCTGCAAAAAGCCCAGGAAGAATTCGAATCCGGCAAAGTGGCCTCCGCCATCGCCCTGCTGGATCAATTCAGGGAGCGCTATCCTTCAGGAAGTGATGAAGCCTATTGGCTCTACGGCCAGTTCTACGAAGCCAACAGCCCCAGCCGGGACATTCTTACCGCCCTGGATTATTACCGCCGCCTTGTCCGGGAATACCCCCAAAGCAGCCGTTACAACGACGCCCGCAGAAGAATTGCGTATCTGGAGCGGTATTACATCAATATACAGTGAGGCTGGGGTCTCTGCATTTACTTTCGCATACTCCTCCGTATATCCGTGGCGAGACGGCAGTGCCGGGGGTGAAAAGTAAATACAGGAACCCTATATAAGACGGCATCCATAAGAAGGAGCGGTAACGTCCTCTTAAATCCTCAGTCGCTCCACATGATGATACGCCGCAGCCCGTACCTGCTTCACTGACTCGTCCGCCAGATAATCATCAAAGGGCATCATGCGGTCGATGTAGCCGCCGCTTGGGCCGACCGCGTTGCCATTTGTATCCTGGGGCAAAATCTCGATGATCCGGTTCGCAATCGAATTGATGAACTCGTGATCGTGGGAGTTAAACAGAATGACCCCCGGAAAGGCCATGAGTCCCTCGTTCAGGGCGGTGATCGCTTCAAGATCAAGATGATTGGTGGGCTCGTCAAGGATAAGCACATTCGCGCCGGAGAGCATCATTTTGGAAAGCATACAGCGGACTTTTTCGCCGCCGGAAAGTACGTTTACAGACTTGAGGGCCTCGTCGCCTGAAAAGAGCATGCGGCCCAGAAAGCTGCGCACATAGGTCTCATCCTGATCCGGCGAGTATTGTTTGAGCCAGTCGCATATTGAAAGGGCGGAGTTGAAGAAGGCGGAGTTCTCTTTGGGAAAATAGGAGAAGGTTGTAGTCTGGCCCCAGTAGACATCGCCATTTTCGGGTTTTTTTTCACCGGCGATAATGTCAAATAACGCGGATTTGGAGGCGTGTTCAATTCCCACAAAGGCGATTTTCTCGCCCTTGTTCACCTGGAGCGAAAAGTCCCTGAGCAGCGCTGTGCCCTCAAAAGAAAAATGAAGCTTTTCTACCCGCAGTACATTGTTGCCAATTTCGCGGTCCGGCTTGAAGCCCGCATAGGGGAACTTGCGGCTGGTAACCGGCACGTTTTCCAGGTCGAGTTTTTCCAGCACTTTTTTGCGGCTTGTGGCCTGGCGGCTCTTGCTGGCGTTAGACGCAAACCGCTGAATAAATTCCTTGAGTTCCTTCGCCTTGTCTTCGCGCTTCTTCAACTGATCCCGGGCCTGACGCTGGAGTATCTGGCTCATCTGGTACCAGAAATCGTAGTTGCCTGAATAGGGGGTTATCTTGCCATAGTCAATGTCGCAAACGTGGGTACAGACCGCATTGAGAAAGTGGCGGTCGTGGGAGACGACAATTACCGTGTTGGGGAAATCGATGAGAAAATCTTCAAGCCAGGAGATAGATTCCAGATCAAGGCCGTTGGTGGGCTCGTCCAGCAGCAGTATGTCGGGGCTGCCGAACAGGGCCTGGGCAAGGAGGACCCGCACTTTTTTCGATTCGTCCAGTTCGGCCATGAGTCTGCCGTGGTCGGTCTCATCAAGACCCAGGCCGGAGAGAAGCTGCCCTGCCTGGGCTTCCGCTTCCCAGCCGCCAAGCTCGGCAAAGTCCGCCTCAAGCTCGCTGGCCTTCATGCCGTCTTCCTCGGAAAAATCTTCCTTGGCGTAGATGGCCTCCCGCTCCTTTTGCACGGCGTAGAGCCGGGGGTAGCCCATTATCACCGTTTCCAGCGCCGGGTATTGCTCAAAGGCAAAGTGATCCTGCTTGAGCACTGCCATGCGCTGGCCCTTTCCTATCGAAATGTCGCCCTTGTCATGCTCGGTTTCGCCGGAAAGAATTTTAAGGAAAGTGGATTTTCCCGCCCCGTTGGCACCGATTATGCCGTAGCAGTTGCCGGGGGTGAATTTGAGGTTTACATCCTTGAAAAGGGTACGCTCCCCATAGGTGAGACTGACTTCGGTAACGGTGATCATTTATTGCTTCTCCGCCTGCTAATTCTTCTTTTTGAAAATTCCCTTTAAGCGTGAAAAAATGCCTTTTTTCACCGGCGCCGGCTGTTCGGCGGGGGCAGGTTTTTGCGTGGCGCTGCCCTGCGGGGAATTGCGTTGTTTTTTGCGGCCTGCCTGCTCACGCTGGCCTGCGCTCTGTCCTTCGCGCCGGCCTGCTTCGCCCTGCCGTCCCTCTCTGCCTGATGAGCTCTGTCCCTCACGGCGGGTTTCGCCGTCTGCGGCTTTTCTGCCCCGCCCTTCGGCGTTTTGTGGCTTACCGTTATATTTCTGTTTGTACAGGGCCATGCGATCTTCAAACGAAAGCCGGGAAAGGTCCTGGCCGGTGTCAGCCGGAGCGGCGTTTCCGGCGCTTTTGTGGGGCTCCGCAGTGTTGCCTTTGAACCGCTTGCCTTCGGTGGCACGGGTTCTGTCCCCGTGGCGGGCTCTGTCTCCGCGAGCTCTGTCCCCGTGGCGTTCCTCGTGCCGGGGGCCAAAGCGGTCATTGCTGCGGCTGCGGCCATCACCGCCGCGGTTGCGGCCATTGCCGTCGCCGTGAGGACGAGCGCCCCTGCCTTCGCCGGCTTTTGCGTTGTTGTGCAGACGACGTTCCTCGCGGCGGTCTTCGTAGAACTCGGTGCGTATTTGCGTACCTGCACTTTTGTCTTCCGTATAAAGCGCAGGGGTTGATATTTCGGAAGGGATTTTCTTTCCAATGTACCGTTCAATGGCGGGCAGCTCGTACACATCCTGCTCGCTGGCAAGGGTGATAGCCCTGCCGGTTTTTCCGGCCCGGGCGGTACGGCCGATGCGGTGGACGTAGTTTTCGGACTCCACCGGCAGATCGTAATTTATCACCATTGCAAGGCCCTCGATGTCCAGACCCCGTGCGGCAACATCGGTGGCAACCAGGTATTTGATCTTGCCGGCCTTGACGTCATCAATCACCTTAAGCCGCCGGGATTGGGGCAGATCGCCGATGATGAATTCGCACTTGTAGCCGTTGATATTCAGCCGCTTGGCGATAATTTCGGTGTAACGCTTGGTGTTGCAGAAAATGACGGCGCTTTCGGGTTTTTCCCGCTCCAGGATGCCCAGGAGGAGCCGCGTTTTTTCCTGTGAAGGAACGTGGTAGAGAATCTGATCAACTTCGTCCACCGTAATGGTTTCAGGCGCAATTTCGATTTCGCAGGGCGTTTTGGTATATTCCCAAGCGAGGTTTTTGACCCAGGCGTTGAGGGTGGCGCTAAAGAGCATGGTTTGGCGGCGATCGGCAGGGGGCACTACTCTGATGAGCTTCCGTAAATCGGGATAAAAACCCATGTCGAACATACGGTCGGCCTCGTCCAGCACCAGAAAGGCGATGTCCATCAGGTTCATTCTGCCGGATTTGTTGAGGTCCAGCACGCGGCCGGGAGTTCCCACCAGTATCCGCACATTGTCCTTCAGGAGCTTTTCCTGCTGGGTATAGCCCACGCCGCCGTAGAAACTGCCAATTTTGAAGGGCAGGTACTTGCCCAGCAGTTTCGCCTCTTCCTCAACCTGCACCGCCAGTTCCCTGGTGGGCACCATAATGATGGCCTTTTTCCCCGCAAGCTGGTCATCCGCCAAGAGCCGCTGAAAAATGACAATGAGAAAAGCCGCAGTTTTGCCGGTTCCGGTCTGGGACTGCACATACAGATCCTGGCCGCTAAAGGCGCGGCTTAATACCTGTTCCTGAACAGGCATACAGGTGTTGTATGCCGCCTCCGCAATACCCCGCTGCAGATCGGGATGCAGGTTTAATTCGTTAAATTCCATATAATCTGCATCATTATACCTGATTTTTTAAGCAGTGCATAGCGGGGTAAAAGCCCGCAAAACACCGATTAAAAAGTCCGCAAAACTCCGATTATAATTGACGCAAAACTCCGATCGGTATATAGTAAAGTATGAAGCAAAATAAAACAGAGTATCGGCCCCGGATAGTTGATAAGGAACTGAAAAACTACCTCAAAGTATTCGGCGGAGTACTTTTAACCGGGCCGAAAATGTGCGGGAAAACCTGGACCGGCTTGCATAATGCCAACTCGGCTATCGGTATAGATGAGGATGATAATATTCAAAGGGCTCAGCTTACACCGGAAATCGTGCTGGAAGGCAAATATCCCCGGCTGATTGATGAGTGGCAGGAAGTCCCTCAGCTCTGGGACAGGGCGCGGAGGGTCGTAGACCGTACCCACCAGAGGGGGCTTTTTATCTTTACCGGTTCAGCGGTGCCGGCGGATAAAACCAGGCATACCGGCACCGGACGTTTTGTACATTTAGAAATGCGTCCCATGTCTCTTTTTGAGTCCGGTGATTCAAGCGGCGCCGTTTCCCTGGAGGTCCTGTTCAGAGGTAAGGCTATTAAACCCTTCCCTTCCTCCCTGGATTTTAAGAAGGCGATTTGGCTGATTTGCCGGGGCGGGTGGCCCGCATCCCTTTGGGCAGCCAAAAACGCCGCCCTTATGATCCCCGGCGGTTATTTAAAGATGATTATTGAGTCTGATATTTCCCGGGTGGACGGCATAGGCAGGGACCCGGCCAAGGTCGAACTCCTCCTCCGTTCTCTGGCGCGAAATTCTTCAACTATGGCGGGTACCACTGTTTTGCTTACGGACATACAGGAACACAAGGACAATGCAAAAATTTCCATCGACACCATTGATAGTTACCTGAACGCCCTGGCCCGGATTTTTATCATAGATGAGCAGCCGGCGTGGATGCCCTCTCTTCGTTCCAAAACCAGAATCCGTACCACTCCCAAACGCCATTTTGTCGATCCTTCCCTTGCAGCTGCCGCTCTTGACGCGGGCCCTGACCTGTTGATTCAGGATCTCAAAACCGCAGGGTTCCTGTTTGAATCCCTCTGTTACCGGGATCTTTGTATTTACGCCGAATCCATTAACGGCAAAGTGTATCACTACCGGGATGAAACAAATCTTGAAGTTGACGCAATTGTGCAGTTAGGCAGCGGTCAATGGGCGGCTGTCGAAGTAAAACTGGGAAGTTTTGAATTTGACAATGCTGCAGCTAATTTATTAAAACTGAAGAAAAAAATGCAGGCCCAGGTACAGGAACCATCATTCCTTCTCATTCTTACCGCCTCAGGTGGAACGGCCTATACCCGGGATGACGGGGTGCATGTGGTTCCCCTTGATTGCCTGGGGCCATAAGCCCTTTGGCGGAAAAAAGTCCGCGAATTATTGTTTTTTAAGAAAAAGCGGGACATATTAAGATTACGAGGTATACCATGCATAATACACGGATCCATCAGCGGTAGTACGATGTTCGGCCCTGCCACACCCCCAACCGGCTGGCCTGCGAGTACCGACCCCGCAAGGGCACATCATATCAGTTGATAATGCTGCGCCCCTTATTTGCAGGATTCTTTTAACCAATTTCTAACAATTCACTCACGCAGCCTTAACATGAACCGGCTAGTTTTCAATCATCTTTATTATCAAGGAGTGTTTTATGAAAATTCGATTGATAGCAGTTTTGGCGGGTACCCTCGCCCTTGGTTCAGTTTTTGCCGGAGGCTCGAAAGACTCAAGCACCCAGAGCGCCGCGCCCTCATCTGCACCGTCGGCCCTGCCGTACACTATTGAGGTGGGCGGCTCCACATCGGTAACGCCCCTGATGGAACTGCTTGCCGCAGAGTATCAGAAGGCAAAGCCGAATATCAAAATCAATATCAACGGTACGGGTTCCGGTGACGGGATCAAAAACGCCAACGTGCTCTACCAGATCGGCATGTCCAGCCGGGAGCTGACTCCCGCCGAGCAGGGCCAGGGGCTTACAGAAGAAACTATCGCCATTGACGGTATCGCGGTGATTGTGAACAGCGCCAATCCGGTTGGCGATCTTACCATTGAACAAATCAGGAACATCTATACCGGCGCCATTACCGACTGGAGCCAGGTTTCTGGCGGAAGAAAGTCAGGCAGAATCGCCGTGGTGAGCCGCGAAGAAGGTTCAGGTACCCGGGGCGCTTTTGAGGAACTCCTGGGCTTCCAGGGCAAACTGGTTGCAGGGGCAAACCAGTCCACCAGCACCGGTGCCATAAAAGCGGGTGTTGCCCAAAACCCCGACGCCATTGCGTATATTTCCCTGGGATCGGTAGATAACACTATCAAGGCAATCGCCGTTGGCGGAACAGCAGCGGTTAACGCCAATGTAGTGAACGGTTCCTACAAGATCGCCCGGCCCTTTATCGTACTTTCCGGGAATAATGTGCATCCTGAAAGCAGCGCCTTCCTTGCGTGGATTTTGAGTCCCGCCGGGCAGGCTGTCGTAAAGACCAGTTGGATTGCGGTAAAATAGGCGTTGAAGTATTTTTGCCCATGAACCGTAAGCATATTGATGTTTTTTTTAAACATCTTTTCAGCATTGCGGCCCTCTTTTCCGTACTGGCATTGGGGGCCATACTGCTATTTGTATTCGCCCAGGGTTCCATGCCTTTCTTTACTTCAACGGCAGACGGCATACGCCTGGTGGCCCAGCGTATTGACGAGCTTACGGTGAACGGCGTCCTGTATCAAAATCATACAACCTTTATTACGATTCCAAAAAACGAGGCTTCCATTTCGATCCGTTTCCCTTCCGGTGAGTCGGCGCTGGACATTGCGCTTAACATCAGGGAAAAAGACCCTGAAAAAAAACTGACCGTGATGCGCAATGACGACGGTACATTGAGTTACCCCGAAGCATATGTGTACACCGTAAGCTGGCCGGGAACCATAGCGGCGCTGGATCGGAAGCTGCACATAATTCTCCCGGAACCGCCCTACAACGGGGCGAAGTTTTTAACCGGCCTTGACTGGCGTCCCAGCCGTGACAAAGTCTTCGGCATTTTCCCCATGATAGCCGGGACCCTTTTGGCGAGTTTCGGCGCAATACTCCTGGGGGTTCCTATTGCCCTGTTATGCGCCATCTTCATGGCGGAATTCCTGCCGTCGAAAATCGCGTCCATCGCCCGGGCCGGCATTGAACTCCTGGCGGGAATTCCCTCGGTGGTTTACGGTTTTTTCGGCCTTATGGTGATAGTCCCCCTGGTAAGAAATACCTTTCACCTGCCTTCGGGTAATACCCTGCTCTCTGCAATAATCGTGCTGGCGCTGATGATACTGCCCACAGTAATCACCATCGCCGAAACTTCCCTGCGGGCGGCGCCCCTTTCGATACGGGAGGCGAGCCTTTCCCTGGGGGCGAGCAAAATGCAGACTGCCTGGCGGGTAGTGCTGCCCCACGCCAATTCGGGGGTTATTGCCGCGGTCATTCTGGGAATATCCAGGGCGGTAGGCGAAACAATGGCGGTGATTCTGGTGGCCGGAAATTCGCCCCAGCTGACCCTTAGCCCCCTGGAAAGTGTCAGAACCCTGACTTCCACCATAGCTATGGAAATGGGCTACGCATCGGGCAGGCACAGCGAGATGCTTTTTTCCATCGGCGTTGTGCTCTTTTCCATCATTTTGATTCTGAACAGCATGATTCTCTGGTTCCGCCGCAGGATGGAGATGGACGCATGAAAAAGCGCGGGTTTTTTTCGCTCCTTGATTTTAGAGCGAACAATCCAATTCTTTGACAAAGAAGCTGCAAAAATCTTTAATGGTCTAGTGTCAAAGAGAGTGCCATTGGATATCCAGGGAAGGGCTTTCAATAAGCTTGCTGCTATTCATGCCGCAAATATTATTGATGACTTAAAGGCGCCACCATCGAACCATCTTGAAATGCTCAAGGGGGATAGGAAGGGGCAATATTCCATAGTATGTAATACAGAATAGATAAGGAGTTTTCTATGGCTGAATATATTAAAATTGACCATGTTGGTAAGTATCTGCAAGAGGAGTTTTTGCAACCCTATAACCTCTCCCAGAATGCATTGGCACGGGCTATAGATGTCCCCCCTAACCGCATAACGGATATTGTAAACGGCAAACGTGGTATCAGTGCCGATACGGATTTACGCCTTACCAGACTTTTTGGTCTTTCAGAAGGCTATTTCCTTCGTTTTCAGGAGCATATTGAGACAACCCTGGCAAAGCGTAAGATTGAAAATGTGCTAAAGCAAATAAAACCATTAAAGGCGGCTGTATAAATAATAATGGCAAAAGTAAACGCCGCAGTAGCCGGGTAGAACCGGGCGGTTATCCGTCCGCAGTATTCCTCAATGGAGTAAGTCGCCGTTATCAGGCAAAATGTGACGGTTTTGTCTTCCCGGTCATCTATGCCCAACAGGGCCTTAAAATCTTCAAGGGGAATAAGTGAATGTAAAGATTGGGTTTGCCCCCCATTTCCGTTTTCCATAGGAACAGGGTAAGGCCGGCAATAGCGGTTTTATATACGAGTTTTATGCAACTTTTTGGGGGGAAAGTGAAAATTAAGCATCTGTTAATTGTCTATATGGCTTTCTTTATCCGTTAAATTCTGCACCAAAAAGGCGTTGATAATTTTCTCAACTACCGCCTGTTCGTCCGGGGGAAGGCGGCAGTATTTGGTAAAAAGCTCGGCGGCGTTGGGAACCGGCAGGTCAAGGTCGGGGATACTGTATACATCCCCAATACCGTCGCGGAGCCATTGGGGGTTGACGTTGAATTCGCGGGTAACGGCCTCATAAAACCGGGGCCGGGGGTTGGTTTTTGAACTGTTCAGGATCATGGAGATATACGATTGGGCAAAACCTATCTGTTGGGCAAAATCCAGTTGTTTAACACCCAAATTGGAAAGTAAAAACTCCAACCGGGCGGCCAATGTCTCGTACACACTCCCAAGTATACCAAACAATCTTCATTCAATCAAACCTTCCATATAGCTTTTGGGACTTTTCCCGGTTATTTGCTTAAATAAAACCGAAAAATATGAAGGATCTTCAATGCCAACCGCTATGGCAATCTCCTTGATGGAGCCGCTTCTCCGTTGCAGCATACGGGATGCTTCCCGTATGCGGAATTCCGCCAGGTACTGCTGGGGGGATATAAAAATTTGCTGCATGAAAACCCGGTACAGGCGGCTGCGGCTTAAATTTACATGGGAAGCGATGTCGTTTACGGTAATGGGCCGGGAAAAATTATTGGCCACATAATCAAGGGCCTTTTGAAAGTGAACCGCCCCGGTCCAGCCCGGAGGCATGGCGGTCTGATCCCAACTGGAATTTTTTATCAGAAATGCCATTAACGCATAGAGCAGGGCGGTGGATTGGGCCAGACTGAAAATTTCCTGCCCCCGGTAGGTGTAAATGGCAGTCATGATCTCTACCACTTGTTCGGCAACCATAGCATCCGGGTGAATCACCGGATTTTTCGGTTCAAAACCTGCGGCGTTGAGCAGGAGCCGGGCGTCCGCGCCGTCAAAGCTCACCGCGCAGAGGGTCCAGGGTTCCTGCCTGTCGGCCCGGCATACCACTGGCATATCAGGGTACATGGCGAAAAACTGCCCCTCGGCGGCGGGGAATTCAGTACCGGAAAGGGTGTAGATTCCCTTGCCGCTTGTGACGCAGTAGATAGCGTAGGCATCGGGTTTATCAAAGGGAAGGACGTATCCGCCCGGACATTCAAAACAGGCTGCCTCGTGCAGCGAGAGGGAAGCCAGGGGCCTGAAATTGTTCTTAAAATAGAATTTGTAAACCGGTTCCATTTCTATAGGTTCTCCTGTTATCAAGTTATCATAAAAAAAGCGCCGGTCAAGCGTTTTTCCGCCGAACGCAACAATCCTCTATGTTTAGACACGATCTCTCAATGGGCTATGGGGAATTTCTGTGGGATATTATATATAACACCCCTTGATATATTATATCCAAGTGATATAATATATCACTTTAATAAGGATGGTGTAGATGCAGGAGAAGGATATTCTTATGGAGATACAGCAAATATCCCTTGAAAAAAGGTTCGAAATGCTTTCCGAAAGGCAAAGGATGTATGTTCAGGGCTATCTGGACGGCATTTTACAGGCATACAAGCCGCTGAAACGGCATGAAAATACCCTCCCTACAAAGGATACAGGAGAAAAACTATGAACAAGACCATTATCACTATGAAAGGCATTGCGGCGATCCTGCTGTTTGCCCTGCCCCTAAGCCTCCACGCCCAGGCAGCCCCAACCTGGGTCCAGGAGCTTGAAAAAGCCTACCCCTCGCGGGAATGGGTTGCCGTAACCGCCCAGGGCACAAGCCAGGCCCAGGCCGAAAGCGCCGCCATGAACGCCCTGGCACGGGCCTTCAAGACCGACATTGCCAGCCTTACCCAATCCTCCCAGGCGTTTTCCCAAATCGTCAGCGAGGCCGCCGGCAAAAAATCCGTGGCCTTTGACCAGTCACAAAACTTTTCCCAGGACATAAACACCTCAACCAACGTGCGGGGACTCATCGGCGTACAGACCGACGTGTACCGCGCCCCGGACCGCACCGTCTACGTCAACGCCCGCATGAACCGCAGGGAAAGCGCCGCCCGGTATTCCGGCATGGTGCGGGAAAATACCGCCATCATAGACCGGCTCCTTGCCGCCGCCGTCCCCATCACTGGTTCCTTCGAAGTATACGCCCGGCTCTCCTTCGCCCACGCCATAGCCCAGGTAACCGACAACTTCCAGAACATACTCGAAGTTCTTGACCCCGCAGCCGCCAACCGCAGACCCGGCTACGGCGGGGCAAACCTGATCAAAACAAAAATGCTGGAGTGCGCCGCCCTTATCACCATCGGTATAACCGTGGACACCGAACAAGCGGCGGACAAAACCCTCTTTACCCGGGCCGCCGGTTCTTTCTTCCGGGACCGGGGCTTCAAAATCAACGAGCAGGGGCGGGGCACGTATGTGTTACGCGCAAACGCCCGCTTCGAGGCGTTGGGCCAGAACGTAACATCCTGCCGCTACTACCTGGACTCGGCGCTGGAAGACCAAAACGGAGCCGCCCTGTTCAGTTTCACCGAAGATGACCGCAAGGCCCACCCCAACACCGTATCGGAAGCCCGCCGCCTTGCCGTCCGCGCCGTGGAGACTTCCCTTAAGGAAGGCAAATTCGCCAAAGAGTTTGATACCTGGCTCAACGGGCTCATAGAGTAGCCTTGCTTTTGGAATAATCCCGCGTTGCGGGGTTCATATAAAGATTTGTATAGGAGAAGGAAGATGAAAATTGCACAAAAAGCAATGGCGGTAATGACCGCTGCGGTTATCATGGCGCTGATTGGCTGCGCCTCCGGCCCCAAAGTTACCGTCAAGGAGATGGAGAACAAGGGAACTTCAATGAACG
>BNVF01000022.1 GCA_025997895.1 Spirochaetia bacterium | reverse complement strand
TCGGCGAAGCTCTGGATTTAACCGGGCTGGTAGTTACCGCCACGTACAGCGACGGCTCCGAAGCACCGGTTCCCATCACTGACGACAACATCAGCGGCTTTGACTCCTCTGCAGCGGGAGACAAGACCGTGACCGTTACCTATAGCGGCCAAACTGACACGTTTACCGTTACCGTAAAGGAGCTGTCAAGCATCGCCGTAACCACCCAGCCAACAAAAACCATTTACTCAATCGGCGAAGCTCTGGATTTAACCGGGCTGGTAGTTACCGCCACGTACAGCGACAGCTCCAATGCGCCGGTTCCCATCACCGACGACGACATCAGCGGCTTTGACTCCTCTGCAGCGGGACCCCAGACCGTGACCGTTACCTATAGCGGCCAAACTGACACGTTTACCGTAACGGTGGCGGACCCGGCCGTGCGCGGACCCGGCCTCTACATCGGCGCAGACACCACGTCCGTCGACCTTTCAAGCGGGACCGGAACCATCCTTACCAAAGCCTTCGCCTTTATCGCCACGGACACCAACACCGATTACACCCTCGTCATAGGCGAGGACATTCCCGCCCAGACCGGCACAATCACTTACAACAAGGCAGACACAACCGTAACCATCACCAGCGCCAACACCACCGAGCGCACCATACAGAAAAGCGGCAACGGCAGACTCTTCACCGTAGGCGGCGCCAGCGATGCCGCCCCCAGCAACGCTAAACTGGTGGTGGACGGGAGCGTTACTCTCAAGGGCACCGCAACCAACAATAACTCGCTGGTGGGAGTAGAGTATGGCGGCCAACTGGCGCTGAAAGGCAACGCCAAGATAACCGGGAACACCTCCTCCAGCATTAATGGAGGCGCGGGGGTGTTCCTGAACGGAGGCACCGATAACCGAGCAACCCTCACGCTGGACGAAAATGCGGAGATTAGCGACAACCACATAAAGACGACAACCACTGTAGCACAGGGCGGCGGAGTCTTAGTGTCCTATTCGAATTTTACCCTTTCGGGCAACGCGAAAATTGCCAACAACAGCGCCGAATCAACCAACAACAGCGCACGGGCTGGCGGGGTAGGTCTTGCCAGTTTCGCAACCTTCACCATGAGCGGCGGGGAAATATTCGGCAACCTTGCCAAATCTGCCACCAGCCAAGTATCGGGCGGTGGAGTTTTACTGAACATCGACAACTCAGTCTTCACCATGAGCGGCGGGGAAATCAAAGAAAATAAACTTGAGTTCGGCACCTACGGCATCGGCAGCGGCGTTTGTTCTAACGGTCTCCTTACCCTCAGCGGAAACGCCAGGGTAACCCCGAAAACCGATGCAGACGGATACACCACCGCCGCCGATGACCGGAACAGCATCTATCTGGCCTCCACAAGTCGGCCCATCCGCATACAGGGAACCCTGAGCGAATCCACCGTGGGTCTGATTGATCTTAACAGCACATGGACGACCACCAGCCCATTGCTCACCAGTTGGAACGGCTCGACAGCGACCCCGTTCACCAGCGGCGCGCCAATCGGCAAATTCGGCCTGGGCGAAAAAATCAATACCAGTAGTCCCTATGACTTCTCAGCCATTACCGGCCCGTGGAGCGATTCCGGCAACGGCAGGATTGATGCCCTGTAAGCAATAAGGAAAAATAATAATGAACCGCGAAGGCGACTTCGAACCTTCGGTTCGCGGCGCACAAAAGGGAAGACAATGCTTTCTCCTTCCTTCGTCGCCTGCGAACCTTTGGTTCGATGCGCCTCCTATGTTAAATGTCAAGAGAAAATCGATTTTTTTCGATTTTTTCTGACCATAGGCGCCCACACGGTTAGGTCAGGCAACAGACTCCCATCCCGCCCCCCTTACCTTGTAATACCTCAGTTTCTTCCCGAGCATGTTCGGGTCTATCCCGTTGTAATACTCCCGGCGTTTCATTAATAGCCATGCCAGGGTTACTAGTTTCCGGGCTACCGCTACCGCACTCTTTTGCTTATTCATCCGGCCCGCCAGGGACTGGAACTTTGCCGCCAAGGGACCTCCGTAGCTGCACCGGTTTATGGACCACACTCCTTCCAATACGACCGCACGTATCGGGTGGCAGAAATTGTGTTGTGCTATGGACCCGTAATGGTTCGTATCCCCTGAACAGTCCACCCGGGGCGCGAACCCGGCATAGTTAGCCACCTCGCTCGCCTTACTAAAGCGTTTCCCATCCCCCAGATACGCCACCAGTACCGCCGCCGTCGCTATCCCTACTCCGGGTATGCTCATCACGTAGGGGGTAAGCTCATGCTTCCGCGTCTTCTCGGCCACGGTTTCTTCCGCCGCCGCAAGCTGCCGATCCAGCAGGACAAGTTGTTCCTCCAGAATCTGCGCGTACACCTGCGACCGCTCCGATAGCTCCCCATGCCGCGCTTTCCGGCCTTCATCGTCCGCGAGGTCGGCCCTCGTTACATCAATTATTCCTTCGTTCCCATACAGCGCATGAAGCCGATTTATCGCCATGCTGCGCTCCTTCTTCAAAAATTCCTTCATTGTTATGTCCGACCTGAACCCTTCCTCTTCCTCACTCAACAGCGGTACTTCTACCCACTCTTCCGCGGGCGTGTCCCGCAGATACTTCGCTATCTTCAGCGCATCTTCTTTGTCCGTCTTCTTCCGGCTCTTCCATACCATCACCAGCCCGCCGGGGTTGAACAGGTGGACTTCACACCCTACCTGCTTCAGGAGTATCCGCGCCAGCGTATTCGCGTAACCGCAGACCTCCATTCCCACCACATCTTCTTTCCGCAGAAACGAACACAGCTTCTGCCGCCCCGTCTCGTCCGTCTTCAAACCGCGCCGCTCTATCGCCGCGCTTTCCTCTTGCACGGCGCATACCTGCATGCTCCGTTTCGCCAGATCGATCCCTACATACCTTGTCATTTCCCGCTCCTTACTGGTAAAGTGAGGGAATGGGAGTCTCTGCTCGGGGTATACCGAACTCCTATTCGAGGTAAGGGCGAACTCATCGCCCTGCCTCATGCTTGTTTTCGGTCGCCGTTGTGATTAGTCTTTGCGTCGAGGTCTATCAGGGTTTCCCCTCATCGTTCCCTCACGGCGCCAAACAATCGGCGTCGGCCCCCATATCCCGTCAGATACAGAGTACCCCTTTCTGACCTTTATCATATAGGCTTTGCGGTTAAATTCTTCATCTTTTTCTTTTGTCCGTGTTTTTCGTGTGGGAATCCGCTGCGCAAGCAGATTCCCCCGTGGTTAAATTTAGAATTCCTGCCGGGTTGTTGATTCATATTGTTTCTGGCCGCGATTCCGGCTATACTATCTTGGTATGTTTTTCGGAAAACAACGCCGGCTTTTCGGCTTTTTAGCGATTATCGTTTGTCTGTTATGCTCCTCCTGCTCACGCCTGGGTTGGGGGATTCTGCTCTGGTCAACCGAAGAACCGCCCATACCTTCGGGGACGGTGCTTCCGGTGTATATCAGATCCAACATCGATCAGGTCTGGGTTGTGGGAATACCCGAATCCTATCGCGGCGGCAAGGGCAGCCTCAACAAGATGGAGATTCCCCTGTCACAGTTTGAACTGGCAGGCAGCAAGGGAAAAGCGCGGAAACAGGCCGAAGCATTTGCCCAATATGCGCCGGTGTATGCGGAAAATTTGCAGGATGGGCTGCCTATTCGGGATAATCCCGACAACGGTGCCCGCAGGGTGTACCGGCTGCGTACCGGGGAGATCATCAAGGTTCTTGCCAGGGCTGACGGTAACCCGGCGATTAGCGCTTCCGGCGAGCCCCTGCCCGGCGACTGGTTCAAGGTACTTACCCAGGACGGCAGTACCGGCTATTGCTTTTCCTACCGGCTCAAACTGTTTGAGCATTACGGTGGGCCCTTCCAGACGGTTCCGCTTGTGCAGGAGAATACGGAAGGCCCGGATCCGGATCTGGATCTGCTCATGTCAAAGGTTTGGTCTCCTGAATCCTACAGCCTTATGGTGAACAGCAGGCGAATCAATGTTGATGAGCTTGCCCGGCACTGGCGTTTTGATCCCGGCCAGGATACGGGAACGGCGCGAATTTACCTGCCCGATCTTGACCGGAGTTTCGCGTACACCGGAATCCGTTCCGATGGCGACCGTGCCTGGCGTTTTGAAGGAACCAGCCTGCAGATGAACCTGCGCACCGATACCAGCCTGGTGGTACAGTTCATCGAAACCAGCGGCGGCCTGCGGACTCTGCTTTTTACCGCCCTGCCGGCTGATGTTGACGATCTTATCATGCAGGAAAACAGCCGCAGGGAAGAACTCTACAATACCATCTTCAATCAAGGGCCGGCATTTACGAGTAACAATTACGGTACCATTATTTTTTCAGAGAATGGCGAATTTTCCTGGACTGGCTTTGAACTGCTGGTTCCCCATGTGATCCCCGCAACCGGCAATGCCGACGGCAATGCCGACGGCAGCGGCAAGGGGAAAGTTTTAATGGATCTCTTCCTTACGCCCTCTTTTGAGGATCGCTACAGCGGCGCCTTTACGTTCATCTTCGCCGGCGCTGAAAGAACGGCGGTGCATTTTATGTATACCCTGGATAGTCAGGGCTTCCGCCTTGAGGTTGCGCCGGATTACAGCATTGAGGAAGTAACCGTTACGCGACGATCAAGCTCGCCTATGGTGCTGTATTTCTTCAGAGATTCGGCGGCGGACTTTTTCCGTTCACCATAAGCGGTAACCATGGCCTTTGTACAATTTTCCCGGGTATCCCTTGCCTTTGGCGACCGGGACCTTCTTAAAGAAGTAAGCCTCCACCTTTCAGCCGGTTCCCGGGCCTGTCTTACCGGCGCCAACGGCTCGGGTAAATCCACGCTGATGAAAGTTATCGCCGGCGTGTTACCTGCCGATTCCGGCGACCGGGCCATTCAAAAAGGTACACGGGTTTCCTACCTTCCCCAGTCGGGGATTGTGCACAAGGGGAAAACCCTGCGCGACGAAGCCGAAACCGCCTTTGCCCCGATTCAGCAGTTGCTGATACAAGCTGAGGAAATCGGCAAGGTTCTGGAAAAAGCGAAAAGCGATGACAGCTCCGTGGCGGCCCTGCTTGAGGAACATCACCGTCTGCAGGAACAGGTTGAACTTTCGGGCTACTACCGCCGGGAGGCAAGTATCGCTATGGTGCTCTCGGGCCTTGGTTTTTCCGGGGAGGACACCGACCGGGAGACCGGGGAATTTTCAGGCGGCTGGCAGATGCGTATCGCCCTTGCAAAGGCGCTGCTGGAACAGCCTGACATATTGCTGCTGGACGAGCCTACCAATTACCTGGACATTGAGGCCCGCACCTGGCTTGAAAACTGGCTGAAAAATTTCCCCGGCGGCTGTCTCCTGGTTTCCCACGACCGCTATTTTCTGGATGTTACCATCAATGAAGTATACGAGCTCTTTCAGGGAAACCTGAAACGCTATGCCGGAAACTACAGCGCCTACGAAAAAGTGCGGGAAGCTGAACTCGCCAGCCTTATGAAGCGCTACGAAGAACAGCAGGAAGAAATTGTCAAAACCGAAGCGCTCATCCGCCGCTTCCGCTACAAGGCCAGCAAGGCCGCCTTTGCCCAGGAACTGATCAAACGGCTGGAAAAAATGGAGCGCATTGAAATCCCCGAAAGTCTCAAGAAGATCAGCATCAGCTTTCCGCCGCCGCCCCATTCAGGCAGAGTGGCGCTGACCCTGGAAGGCATCGGCAAAAGCTACGGCCGTGAAGACGGACGAGGCCACGAAAGTGGACGAGGCCACGAAAGCGGACGCGGCTGCGACAGCAGACGAGGTGAGCGGCGGGTACTTTCCGGCCTGGACCTGCTCGTCGAATCCGGTGAGCGCCTTGTGGTAGCGGGCCGCAACGGCGCGGGCAAGACCACGCTGCTGCGCATACTCGCCGGTGTTGACAGCAACTATGAGGGAACAATAAAGTACGGCTCAGGTATCAGCGCCGGCTATTTTTCACAGGACGCCGCAGAGGCCATGAATAGCAGCGAACAGGTCATTGAGTTTATGGAAGCCGATGCCCCCACGGCGTTAATCCCCAAGTTACGCGATATGCTTGGCGCTTTTCTCTTTCGCGGCGATGACGTGTACAAACCCGTGTCAGTGCTTTCAGGCGGCGAGAAGAGCCGCCTCGCCCTGCTTAAAATGCTCCTCAAGCCCATGAATCTGCTTATACTGGATGAGCCGACCAATCACCTTGATCTTCATTCCAAAGACATACTGCTGGGCACCCTTTCCGGTTTTAAGGGAACCATTATCTTTGTTTCCCATGACCGCGCGTTTATGGAGGCCCTCTCTACCAAGACTCTGGAACTGTCACAAGGAACAGACATTTCCGCCCCTGCCAGGGCGCGGCTGTTCTATGGGAATTATGCCTATTATTTGGACAGGGTAAAAAGCGAAGCCGATGGGACGGCAAGCGCCTTCCGGCAGGTTGAAGGTGAAACCCAGCGGACTGAAAGTGTAACCCAGCAGGTTGAAAATGACACCTCACAGGCTGAAAGCGCGGCAGGCAGCGCCGGGCCGCAAGCGGACGAGCGGGTTTCCGCGCCAAAGGTTATTCTGGTAAAAGCGGGTGAATCCCGTCCTTTGACTGCGGGCGAGAAACGGGATCTTGATAAGCAGAAGCAGACCGCAATCCGCAGACTCAAGCGGCAGGAAGAGGAAATTCTCAAATCCCTGGAAGATCTTGAGACGGAGAAGGCGCGGCTGGAAGCGGAGCTTGCGCGTCCCGATGTATATTCCAACGGCGAGAAGGCAAAGGCGGTGAAGCTCAAGTGTGATGAATGTGCCGCAGCCATTGAGGCAAAGACAGCAGAATGGGAAAAGCTGAATGAGTGATTTACAGAAAAATTACCAGGTTATCGATCTGCACTGTGATTCAGCGGATATGCTCCGCAGCGGTATTGATCTCCGCCGGCCCAATCCGCAGGGCCACGTGGATTTACCCCGGCTCAAAAAAGGCGGTGTGGGTATTCAGGTTTTTGCCGCCTATGTGCCTGCGGTAATTCCCCAGGGGGAAGCGTTTTCCTTTGCCGCAAAAAAGCTGGACGCCATCAGCGTCTTTGCCCGTTCCGACCCTGCCCTGGTTCTGGCGGAAAGCGCCGGAGACTGCGAAGCTGCTTTGACATCAGGCAAAATTGGAATCCTGCAGGCAGTGGAAAACGGCCTGGCCATTGAGAACTCGCTGGATAAACTCGCGGAGCTCCGCCGGAGAAAGGTCAGAATACTGACTCTGGTGCACTCGGCGCATAACGCCTGGGCTGCATCCTGTACCGGAGGGGAAGGAATGGAAAACGGGCTCAGCGCCTTTGGAGAAGAAGTAGTTGTGGCAATGAACGATCTGGGAATAATTGTCGATCTGTCCCACTCGGCGGAGAGTACCTTTTGGGCTGCGCTCAAAAAGTCAAAAAAGCCGGTAATCGCTTCCCATTCCTGCGCTTACGCCCTCTGCGCAGCGCCCCGGAATTTAAAGGATGATCAACTAAAAGCCCTGGGCGATTCAGGCGGACTTGTGGGGGTGAATTTCTTTTCCGGTTTTTTAAGCGAGCCCTATCGCCGCGCCTGGGAAACAGACTGCGCCGATATTACCGGGGAAGGGCGGCAAGGCGCGGAACAATTCCGGCAGGCGCGGATTCCCTATGACGCGCCTGAATGGCGGGATTTCCGCGATCGCATTGACAGCCGCCTGGCGGAGCGGCTGTCCCCCATAACCGTTCCTTTTTCCCTCATCGCCGATCACATCGATTATGCAGTGAACATCGCCGGGGAAGACGCCGTGGGCCTGGGCTCCGATTTTGACGGCATCTTCGCCGCCCCCCAGAATACCGGCGGCAGCGACTGTTACCCGCTCTTGCAAAAAGAGCTGGAAAGCCGGGGTTATTCCCATGAACGTATTGAAAAAATTTTCAGCCGCAACTTTCTGCGGGTGCTGCGGGAGTACTCCTGAGTTCCCAAATACCTGGCCTTAAATTTCCCAAACCGGAATGGACACCGTTCCCCGGTCAAGGGGAATTCTCTCAGGCTGCAGACAGAGTACCGCCCCTGTGCCGACTTTCTTGCCCAGTTTTTCCAGAACCCGGAAACTTTTTATACAATTATTATCGGGATTGGCGGTCTTTTTCACCTCTACCGGATACAGGGTCATGTTTTCCTCAATGATAAAATTCACTTCTTTCTGATCCGCATCCCGGTAAAAATAGAGGAGCGGCTCCCTGCCGTTATGCGAATAGCTCTTTAGTATTTCCCCCAGACAATAGGTTTCAAGTATCTGGCCATCCATAGCGCCGTTCATCAGAGTATCGGCGGTACTCCAGCGGCAGAGATAGGCGGCAAGCCCCGTGTCAAGAAAATATACCTTGGGGGTTTTGATGATCCGTTTGGTAACATTCGGCGAATAGGGGTGGAGCAAAAAAACGATCCCTGACCGCTCAAGAATTCCCATCCATGTCTGGGCGGTTTTCAGGTCTATGCCGATGTCCTTTGCCAGAGAGGCGTAGTTGACCAGATTCCCCGTCCGCGCCGCCACAACCCGCAAAAAATCGTAAAATTGCAAAGGCTTTTCAACATTGTAAAAATCCCTTACGTCCCGTTCTATATATGACTGGACATATGAACCATAAAAAACTTCCCGGTCCAGCCGTTTATCCACCACCGGTTCGGGAAGGGCGCCCTCCCATATCCTGGTATAAAGCTCAAGGGGGCTTACCTTTTTGACGGTTTTGTTTGGTTCCATATCCGGCAAAAAAGGCATACATTTTGGCTTGCGAATTTTTTCCCGGTAGGAGAGGCCCAGCAAATCCAGTATTGCGATTCTTCCCGCCAGGGATTCCTGCACGCCCTTCATCAACTTGAACTTCTGCGATCCGGTAAGCCAAAAGGCACCCTTCTCGTTTTTGTGGGTATCGGCATAGATCTTGATATAGGTGAAAAGTTCCGGGGCGTATTGAACCTCGTCGATAATTACCGGCGGCGGATTTTGCCGGATAAACAGTTCCGGATCCGACTGGGCAAGATTGCGGAACTTTATATTATCCAGGCTCACATAGCGCCGCTCGCCTGCGGCCATGCTTTCAATCAGGGTTGATTTACCGACCTGCCGCTGCCCGTTCAGCAGAACTACCCGGAAACCCCGGGAAATTTCCTCAATAAACGGTTTTATGGTCCTTTCCAGCATATTAACCTATTTCCCTAACTTCGTATAATATGGAATATGATTCCAGATTATACGAATATCTAGAAAATGTCAACTGAACCAATAGGCGTATTCGGGACTTTTAATCTTAAAGCTGAATTCCTGGTTCATGCCGCGGATTACGATGCCCTCGTGGAAGTATACGCCGTTCTTTTCAAAAGCCGGTTTTTCCCCGTCCTTAAGCCGGTATTGCAGTTCCGCCTCTCCGGTTTTTTCCCGGAAGAAATACCGGGCGCTGATAAGGTCGGCATCTTCTACCGCCAAAATAATTGAGCCCAGGGGAATATTGACCCATTCTTCAATAACGGGAACCAGGGGGATATTCGCGGCAGCGGAAAAATCGGCCAGTTCCTGAAAGGAAAGGTACCGGTTGGCGATAATATCCCTGGCAGTATATAAAAAGAAGCGGGTCTCTGTAAAACCATAGACATTCTTCTGCACACCCGGCCCGCAGCGTTCGCCCTGGATCGCCAGCAGTTTTCCGGTTTGTTCATAATAGCGCTGTATCGCGCCTGCAGCGCCGCAGGCATCGGCTGTAGCCCAAAATTCAATACCCTCTTTCTGGCTGCGGTCGGGGTACGCGACAGTCCGGGAGCAGACAAAAAAGTCCTGCAGCTTTTTGTTACGGTAATTATAAAGGAAAGTAACGCTCTGCCCCTCCAGCTTAATCGTCGCATAACAGGGGGTGTCCCGGTGGCGTTCCAGCATTTCGGGGCAGTTCTGGATAGTGGTCTCATCGGACTTGGCGATGAGGCCGCTGGGAAAGGGAACATTTTCATGGCGATCCCGTTTGCTGCGAAACAGTGGCAGCAGGAGTTTTCCCAGCCAGCGGGTGGAAGGATATGTCATGAGGAATTTTACCAGCCCCGGCTGTTTTCCTTTCTTTTTCGAGGCATCCTCGGCGGGTTCGTATTTCAGGATGTCTAAAATAGCGGTAACATCTTCCCCGGCGATGTAGGGTTTTTTCCGTTCCGGCAGAATATCGGTTTTGAATACTATTCCCATGCTGATGCTGCCGCCCATTCTGAGGGGTTTGATAAGAAAACGGTTCGATTTTTCGTGGTAACACCTGGCCCGCAGGAATTCAAATTCCGGACGCAGAGGAAGGAGGCTGTCTACTTCCACAAAAACAAGCCGCTGCCCCTGTTCAATGCCCTTATCGCCGATAACGGTATAGCCGTTCTCGCAAAAGGTCAGCCGCTGTATCCGGTCTTTGTCGGGGATGGCCTCCACCGATTTGACAGTAACGATCTTTGCCATATTACGCATGATTTAAGTATACACTAAACATTTGTTCACCGCAACTCCCCTTGTCAGCCGGCCCATTGTCACCATAGGCGTTAGAGGTGCTTTATGAAGACAGTATAGTGCTCACAGATCTTAACCTTCTCACCCAATCCCTCCCAATTCGGTGACTGACACCCCGGCTTTGGTGTCAGGTACCTTATTGCCTATACTCAGTATAATATGGTGAATGAAGAGATTGTGGCTATTAAGGATAATATTCTCAATACCGTTGGGGAAACCTGCGAAAAAATCATTCTTTTCGGCTCCCATGCCTATGGAACGCCCCGAATCCACAATCTGGTTGAATTGTGCCAAATTTGAGTATTTCCGCTTCCCGGCTGGTAAGGAGTTTTTGGGCCTCGGTTACTTTATTCCGGTACGTTTGACAAAAGTGTCGCATAACGATATGAGAGCGTCCTTCAGGTTGAACCGGACAAAGTCTGGGGGCATAAGCCGGCCGGTATCGGTGCTGATTGGATATGGGACTTCGCTGCTGCTTAAAAAAATAACCCTCCGCAACGAATAACGGCGGGGGTTTGGGGGCAGCGCCCCCAGGGGAAGGGGGTGCCGGAAGACCGCGCAGCGGGCTGTAGGCAGGGGGAAGGCATTCCCCCGCTTTTTCCTGTATACTTTTAATATGAACATTTTAGTAATCGGCGGCGCCGGCTATATTGGCAGCCATGTTACCAGGGAATTTCTTGATCAGGGACACCGCTGTACAGTGTACGACAATCTCTCCAGCGGCCTGCGGGAAAATCTTTTCCCTGAAGCGGAATTCATTCACGGGGATATTCACGATTACCCCGGCTTGATGCAGGCTATGAAGGGCAGCGCAAAGAGCGGCGGCTTTGACGCCCTTATTCACCTTGCGGCTTCCAAGGCAGCAGGCGAATCCATGCTGAAGCCGGAAAAATATTCCCGTAACAACATCATGGGTACGCTTAATATTTTAAACGCCGCGTCCGAAATAGGAATCAAAAACATCGTCTTTTCTTCCAGCGCTGCGGTGTATGGCGAACCGGAATATCTTCCCATTGATGAAAAACATCCCACCAAACCGGAAAACTACTACGGCTTTACCAAGCTGGAAATTGAACGCTTCCTGGGCTGGTATGAAAAACTGCGGACTATGCGCTATGCCTGTCTCCGCTACTTTAACGCCGCAGGCTATGACGTAAAAGGGCGGATCAAGGGACTTGAACAAAACCCGGCCAATCTCCTCCCGGTGATAATGGAAGCGGCCTGCGGTATGCGTACGGAGATTCAAATTTTTGGGAATGATTATGATACGCCGGACGGTACCTGTATTCGGGATTACATTCACGTAAGCGATCTGGCGATTGGTCATGCCGCCGCTTTGGACTATATCAGCAAAAATGGCAAGAGCCTTATCGTCAATTTGGGAAGCGAAACCGGCAGTTCCGTTACCGAGGTAGTGGAAATCGCCCGGCGTTTAACCGGCAAACCCATCCCCGCGAAAATTGTCGCACGCCGCCCGGGTGATCCCGCCAAACTCACCGCTTCCTCGGCCTTTGCCCATGAGACTTTGGGATGGAGAGCCCAACATTCGGATATGGAAACGCTGATCAGCACAAGCTGGGAAGCATACCGGAGGCACCTTTCATGAAAGAACAAATTTTTTCTTACATCGACAAATCAACTCCCCTGGCGGTGGAGCTTGAAACCGAGCTCACCAAGCGGCCTGCGGTATCCCCGGATTCAGACGGCGAGGGAGAACTGGACAAGTGCGTCTTTCTTGAGGGCTGGCTTAAGAAGCACGGCATTACCCAACTGGAGCGTTACGACGCCCCGGATCCCAGGGCCAAGGGCGGGGTACGTCCCAGCCTTATCGCCACCATTCCCGGCGCAGCCGATGACAGCGGTGCAGCCGATGACAGCGGTGCAGCCGATGACAGCGGCCGGCTCTGGATCATGAGCCATATCGATGTGGTGCCGCCCGGCGAGCTTTCACTCTGGAAGAGCGATCCCTGGACAGTGATACAGGCCAGCGACGGCCCTCTGGGACCGCGGCTTATCGGCCGGGGCGTGGAGGACAACCAGCAGGGGCTCACCTCTTCGGTGCTGGCGATGCTGGCCTTTGTGGAACAGGGTTTAAAACCCAGCCGCACGGTGAAGCTGCTATTTGTAGCGGACGAGGAAAACGGCAGCGGCTACGGTATTGACTGGCTGCTCGAAAACCACGGCGACCTGTTTCAGAAAAACGACATGGTCATCATCCCCGATAGCGGCGACAGCAAGGGCGAATCCATTGAGATTGCGGAAAAGAATTTAATATGGGCCCGTTTTGTTACCAGGGGCTTGCAGGCCCACGGCTCCCGGCCCGATCAGGGTGCCAACGCCCACCTTGCCGGCGCCGACCTGGCGGTGCGGCTGCATTACGAACTTTCCGCCAAATTCGGCGATCATGATTCCCTCTTTGAGCCGGACTACTCCACCTTCCAGCCCACCAAAAAAGAAGCCAATGTCCCCAACATCAACACCATTCCCGGCGAGGATGTGTTCTGCATGGACATGCGCATCCTTCCCCGTTACCCGATACAATCAGTGTTAGCTGAAATTGACCGGATCAAGGCGGAAGTGGCGGCAAAACACAAAGTAACAATTGAATACAGCCTTCCCCAGTCAAAGGAATCGCAGCCAACCGCCCCGGACGCGCCGGTAGTCAAATTTTTAAGCAAGGCCATACAGGAGGTGTACGGTGTTACAGCCCGGACCATAGGCATAGGCGGCGGCACCGTAGGGGCATACCTTCGTAACGCCGGCATTGACTCCGTGGTCTGGGCAAGATTCGACAATACCGCCCATCAGCCCAATGAATACGCATTGTTGGAAAATATTCTGGGAGACGCCAAGGTGATGGCGCGGTTGATGATGTAGGGGAATTTCAAATTCGAAAAAACTACAGACAGAAGAAATTTAACCACAGACCATCACGGACAAAGGAAAGGATAGGAAAGCAGGAGTCCGTGTGGTCCGTGGTTATATCGAATTTGGAATTTCTGGACACTGGGCTGGCCGGGTTGGAGCCGGTGTACAGCGTCAGCGGCATTAGCGACTGGACGGGTCTTGCCTATCGTAGTATACCCGCAACAGACGATGTAACATGGGACGCTGCCGTCATGGGCCGGAATAAGAGCGGGTACCGGCTGCCGATGACTGGGGATTATACTAGTTCTGCGGCTGGACTTGGAAAGGCGCGGAGCGATAGCCTTCGATAACCGTGGTTGATCTTCTTATTCTTGATTAAAATGAGAATTGCTGGAAAGACGCTACCGTGCTGTTGACACAGGCACCAATTCCATAGTATTCTTTACAAATATACTGATTTAGAGGAGAAAATTATGGCTCAGGCCAGTAAGAACAGCCGTACCACCAGCGCGACCCAGAAATTTTTCTGTTCCTGCGGGGGGGAGGTCAAAATGAAGACCCTCTTTGAGAACGGCAAGGTTAAGAACGTCGCCGAGTGCGAAAAATGTAAGCGCCTTGAACGGCGTCCATCAGATTTCAACTAGATTGTAAGCGCCATTAAAACGGCGCTTGCAATCCCGTTAAATGACATTGCGCGGAACTGCGTTCCAGCGCAACGTCATTTAACGAAGGTGTTTACGGGGCGCTTTTAGCGCCCGGACATACCGCCGTTGGCGGTACGTCGTAAACACCCATAGGGGATTTTGCGCCGCTTCGCGGCAGCTTATCCAGGATTTTTTTCCAAATAGCAAGTTTTTTGGGGGTTCCTTTGGCAGGCAAGAGTAGTTCAGCGGAAAAGCGGCATCGGCAGAGTGAAGAACGCCGTATCCGCAATAAGGCGGTCAGGAGCGCGGTGAGAACCAGCGCGAAAAAATTTACGGTTTTGGCGCAGAAGAAAGATACTCAGGGCGCGGAAGCCGCTTTGAAGGATATGATCAAGAAGATCGATGCTGCGGCAGGTAAGGGCGTTATCAAGAAAAACGCGGCGGCCCGCAAAAAGTCAAGAATGCAGCGGTATTACAATTCAATTAAAGCGGCTCAATAATTTTGTTTCCGGTGAGGCTATATGGCAGCGAAAAAATTTACCAAAGCCGACATTGTAGACGCTCTGTATGAAAAAACGGGGATGAGCCGCAAAGAAATTCGCACCATCATGGATCTGTTCATTGATGAGATCAAAGATGCTTTGATGCGGCGTCAGGTGATAGAACTCCGGGGCTTTGGCACCTTCGAGGTGAAAGTGCGGAAAGCGCGTCCCAAGGCGCGTAACCCCAGAACTGGGGAGACTATCACTATCCGCTCCCACGGCGTGGTGGCTTTCCGCTCCGGCCGTGAGTTGAAGCAGGATGTGTGGACTATCTCCGATGATGCCACGCCTTCAAAAAAATAAGTGATGGACCAGAAACAGGGCTGGATAAAAAATATTTTTGTCCAGCTTGGACTTGTCGTTCTTGCTTCCCTGCTTTTTGCCGGGGCCTTTCCCAATCTTTTAATCGAAAACGGATTTCCCCTGCTGGCATGGTTTGCCTATATTCCGGTTTTTGTGCTGATACACCGTTCAAACCTCGCCGTCAGTGTGGGCTGGGGGGCTATTTACGGCTATGCGGCATACGGGCTTTTTAATTACTGGCTCAGTGTTTTTCATCCATTGGCGGGGTTCATTGTCGGTTTTATCTACCTGGTCTTTCTGGCGCTTCTTTTTTTCTTTTTAAAACTGGCGGATTATTTTTTCCCCCGCCGCGCCTATTTGGTGCAGTGGATTATCTGGCTTGCCTATGAGTACCTTCGTACCAGGGGCTTTTTGGGCTACTCTTACGGCATCACCGGCTATTCACAATGGCGCGTAACTCCGTTGATTCAGATTGCGGGGATTTTTGGCGTATGGGGAGTCTCCGCCCTGGTGGTGTTTCCCTCGGTATATCTTGCGGCGGCTCTGCGGGACTGGCGCTCTGAGCAAGGTTTCGCCGGAATGGGGCGCGCTATCGCCGGTTTTTTCCGTAAAGAAAAAATTCCCGCCGTCATTTGGGGGGCTGCACTCGCTGCCGCTCTGGTCTTCGGGTTTGTTTCCCCCACGGATTATGCTTCGGCTCCACAGGTACATATTGCACTGGTTCAGCACAATACCGACCCCTGGAAACCTTCCAAAGCGCCCACTAACTGGCAGGCCATTGCGGAATACCGGAATGATTTACAGATATTAAAGCGCCTTTCCGATGAGGCCCTGGCGGCCGAACCGAAGCCGGACATGGTGGTGTGGTCAGAGACCGCTTTTGTGCCCCGAATCTACTGGCATGAAACCTACCGGGATGATCCCGCTTCATGGGCGCTGGTCAAGGAACTCCAGGAATATCTTGCCGGCAAGGATGTGCCCTTTGTGATTGGGAACGACGACGCCCGCAAAGACCCGGCAAAGAACCCCAACGCCTATGAGGATTACCGTATCGATTACAATGCGGTCATGCTTTTTGAAAAGGGAAAAATCACCCAAACTTACCGCAAACTTCACCTGGTGCCCTTTACCGAACATTTTCCCTATGAGAAACAACTTCCTTTTATGTACCGGATGCTGGAAAAAGCGGATACCCATTTTTGGGAGAAGGGGAAAGATGTCACGGTGTTTGCCGGGCCGGGCTTTAGTTTTTCCACGCCCATCTGTTTTGAGGATACCTTCGGTTATTTGTCGCGGAATTTTGTGCGTGCCGGCGCCGGGGTTTTGGTGAATCTTTCCAATGATGCCTGGTCAAAGAGTCTTCCTGCCCAGAATCAGCACCTTTCTATGGCTGTTTTCCGGGCCGTGGAGAACGGCCGCTCTATGGTACGTTCCACCGCATCCGGGCAGACCTGTGCGGTGGATCCTTCCGGCAGGGTTATTGCTATGGCGCCGCCCTTTAGCGAGGCATGGATCACCGTTGCAATTCCCGTTGTAAAGGGGGATACTATCTATACCCGCTACGGCGATTTTCTTGCAATCGGTTTTACCGTTGCCGCTGTACTTCTGTTGCTTTTCGGCGCGGCCTTGTGTATAATCAGGAGCAATACAAAAGGAAGGGAGTCATGAACACCCGTAAAAAAATACTTATTGTTGACGATGAACAGATAAACCTTGAATTTTTTGAGGTAATGCTCTCCAAACTGGGTTTTGTAGTTGAAGAGGCCACTGACGGGGTGGAGGCGCTTGAAAAGGTAAAAAAATTCCACCCTGATCTGATTCTTCTTGATAACATTATGCCCCGTATGTCCGGCTGGGAACTTACCAAAATTTTAAAGGACGATCCAAAATACCGGGATATTCCCATCATCATGTTTTCCGCCCTGGACGATGTTAAAGACAAGGTCGCCGGTTTTGAGCTGGGGGTGGATGATTATATAACCAAGCCCTTTAATTTTTCCGAGGTGCTGGCCCGTATCAAGGCGACGCTGCGCAACCGTGAGCTCTTTGCCCAAATAGCGGTACGGGAATCCCGGCTGAGTCTTGCCGAGGAATTGAACCGGGACATGAAGGAAAATCTTGCGGACTTTGTAAAAAGCATAGACGAGCTTGATGGTGCGATTGCGCAGATTTCCGAAAGTACGCAAAATAAGGTATTAACCGAGAAAACCCAAAACGTGCGCAAGCATATCGCCGAGCTGGATGCCAGAATAGAGAAAACCATTCTTGAATGGGACGATCTAAAAAAGAACGAAATTGGTCTTTCGGTTTTGGAAACCCAGATACGGAAATTTTTGGATCAGGAGTAGGGGCGGTGCCGAAACAGGAAGGAAAGAAAAAAGAAAACGCCGCAATAGTGGTGCTGGGTAAAAGTACCAGTTTTAACGGAAGTCTTAAATTCAGGGAAACCCTGCGGGTGCAGGGAAAATTCAAAGGAACCATTGAGGCCACCGGGGCGCTTATTGTTGATAAAGACGCAGTGGTCGAGGCGGATCACATTTCGGTCAGTTCCCTTACGGTGTACGGAACGGTGATAGGCGCGGTGCACGCCCAGGATAAAATTGACATGATGAGCGGCGCCGAGGTTCACGGCGATGTTACCGCCGCCCGGCTCCGCATTGCCGACGGCGTGCTTTTTGACGGCCAGTGCAGCATGACCGGCGTGGACAAAGACGTGGAGATATTCTCTCGTCCCACCGAAGAGATCAAAGCCGAATTGCAGAGGCTCAATGGCTGAAGACCCGGCGGAGCGCTCCACCTGCGGGCTGGAGCTTACCGCTTGCGAGATGGCCAAATCGCTGATACTGGAGTTGCGTGAACGATCCCAAACCCTGGCGCTTGCGGAGTCCTGTACCGCCGGGCTTGTGGCGGATTTGCTTGCGGGGGTTCCCGGCGCTTCGCAAGTGCTGTGGGGTTCCTTTGTGTGTTATACTGCGGTGGCAAAATGCGCCATGTTGGGGCTTGACCGGCAACGGCTGGAACAATACGGCCTGGTAAGCGTCGAGACTGCCTGCGATATGGCACTGGGGGCGCTTGCCAAAAGCGGCGCATCCCTGGCCGCCGCCATAACCGGCCTTGCCGGCCCTGACGGAGACGGAAGCGCCGTGCCGGTAGGAACAGTCTGGGTGGCGACAGCCCGGCGGGGAAGCACAAATGCTTTGCCAAGGGAATTTCATTTTCAGGGTTCCAGAAACGAGGTGCGTATGCAAGCGGCTCTGGCAGCGCTTGAAGAACTACTTGCCAGGGATAGGATACTTGACAAATTGAGGGGTAATTAGTATCATTA
This sequence comes from Spirochaetia bacterium, assembly GCA_025997895.1. Taxonomy (GTDB): domain Bacteria; phylum Spirochaetota; class Spirochaetia; order Treponematales; family Breznakiellaceae; genus WQXQ01. The sequence goes on along the minus strand of BNVF01000022.1, from coordinate 28,551 downwards.
TTGTATCCTTTCAATATGTTAAGAAATAATCTTATAGAAAATGTGTGCATCTTATACGCAAAGAACAAGTATATCCTGTCTTCTCCCGAACTTCGGGAATATGATAATCAAGAGGGGAACCCGCGCTTGAGGTTCCGATAGGTGGTTTAAACAATGGCGATTTTACGAAGAGGCAGAAAGCCCAAGGCCCAGGAAAACGAGGAAGCCCTGAATTTTGACGGGGAATCCCAATCCGCCGGGAAAACATCCGGCAGCGAAGGGGAATGGGAAAATTCCCAGGCCGAAGAATCCGGAGAAAAGTCCCGTGTAGTTGTGCGGGCCAAGGCCAAGCGGGCCGGTGATGAAAACGACGAGGAAGCCCAGGGGCAAGAAGCGCCTGAGGAATCCCCTGCCGGTGAAGGCGCACGAGCCGGCAACGGCGAAGTCTCTTTCAACCGCAGTCCGGGGCGTCCCAGGGGCCGTTACAACAGCAGAAACCCTGCCCCGCAAAGCCAGAATGGTTTTGGCGCCAACGGTAACAGTTACGGCGGTAACAATGGGAATGGCGGAAACGGTAATGCCAATGGCAACAGCGGCGGAAGCGGCGCTTACAGTAACCCAGACTCAGGCCCCGCTCCGGGTATGCCCCTGTCGGCGCTTCCCAAAAATATTCCCTCTATGCCGGACATTTACGGCCGCCCCGAACCCCGGCTTGATCAGGACAACGGCAAACCCCGGCTCACCATCAACGAACTTATCAGACTCAACATGATGGATCTGCGGGACCTGGCGACCAGTTACAACATTTCCCATGACGATATGGTTGCCCTTAAAAAGCAGGAGATCGTCTTCGCCCTTCTCAAGGCCCACACCGAGCGGGGCGGCATTATCTACGCCTACGGCTCTTTGGAAATATTGCCGGACAGCTACGGCTTTTTGCGCAGTCCCCAGAACTCCTACCTGCCCGGCCCGGACGACATCTATATCAGCCCCAGCCAGATACGGCTTTTCGCCCTCAAGACCGGCGACACCGTGTACGGCCAGATCCGCAGCCCCAAAGAGGGCGAGCGTTTCTTCGCCATGCTCAGGGTGGAAACAGTCAACTACGATGATCCCACTGTAGCCCAGAACCGCATCCCTTTTGACAACCTTACCCCGCTGTACCCCAACCAGAAACTTGACCTGGAAGCTTCTACCGAGGGGATCAGCGAGCGGATCATCAACCTGTTCTGCCCCATCGGTAAAGGCCAGCGGGCGATCATCGTGGCGCCGCCCCGTACCGGTAAAACCATCATGATGCAGAAGATCGCCAACGCGATCACCAAAAACCACCCCGAGGTTTACCTTATCGTGCTCCTCATCGACGAGCGTCCCGAAGAAGTAACCGACATGGAGCGTACCGTCCGGGCGGAGGTCATTTCCTCCACCTTTGATGAGCAGGCCAGCAGGCACGTGCAGGTTACGGAAATGGTGCTGGAAAAAGCCAAGCGCCTGGTAGAGCACAAAAAAGACGTGGTGATACTTCTGGATTCCATTACCCGCCTGGCCCGCGCCTATAACCAGACCGTGCCTACCAGCGGCAAAATTCTCTCCGGTGGCGTTGACAGCAACGCCCTGCACAAGCCCAAGCGCTTTTTTGGCGCTGCCCGTAACATTGAGGAAGGGGGGAGCCTGACGATTATCTCCACCGCCCTGGTGGAAACCGGCAGCCGCATGGACGAGGTTATTTTTGAAGAGTTCAAAGGCACCGGCAACATGGAAATCAACCTGGATCGCCGCATTTCCGACCGCCGCCTGTTCCCGGCCATCAACATCAAAAAATCCGGTACCCGGAAAGAGGAGCTGCTCCTTTCCGAGGAAGAACTCCAGAAGATCTGGATACTTCGCAAGGTTATCAACCCTATGGACGACATCGAGATCATCGAACTGCTGGTTGACAGAATGAAGAAAAGCAAGAATAATGAAGCATTCCTGAGGTCCATGAATACCGGCAGCGCCGGCGTGGACTGATGTCCTTAAACCGTACAAAACCTTTGGTTTTGAGGAGTTGGACAAATGATTGGAGGATTTTTACATGAAAGAGAAGATTCATCCCAGATATGAATTGACCAAGATCACCTGCGCCTGCGGGAATGTGATCGAGACCCGTTCTACCGTAAAGGATATCAAGGTGGAAATTTGTTCCGCCTGCCACCCCTTCTTTACCGGCAAACAGAAGCTGGTGGATACAGCGGGACGGATTGAGAGATTCAGGAAGAAGTATAACATAAAAGAGAGTTGACGACATTTCGCCTGGGGCGAAACGTCGTCAACTCTCACGATATACGCCATTGCCGGAACTGCGTTCCTTGCAACGGCGTATATCGTAGTTGTTTGCGCTCGGGCGCTTTGCGCCCTCGGCCTTCGGCACATCTGACCACTTTGTGGTCAGACGTCGCAAACAACCATTGGGGGTATATACCAACATTATTTCACAAAAACAGTCCCTCAATCTTTGGCTCCCGCAAGCGCCACACCAGCATGATCAGGCAGGGGGTGATCTTTCCGTCTTTGCCCATGAGCTGCGCTTTTATTTCCAGCAGGGGGCCGTTTTCTTCCCATGACAGGTATTGAATATGACTGACAGCGGCGGGGTTCAGATGTGGAGGAGTTACGCCGGGGCGGGGAGTGTCTGTGGCATAGGTACCGGTACGGTAGAGCAGGGCAAGGTAGCTTTCCCTGGCGCGGCGGGGGCGTACTTCCGCCTCGAAGTGGGGCTCGCCCTGGGCCAGCAGAAAAGCTTCATCCTGGGCGCTGAATGCGCGGGAGAGGCGTTCCAGGTAAATTCGCGCTTCCGGCGGGATGTTTTTGAAAGCCTGGGAGTTTAGCCCGTTATCATGGGGAATCTCCGGGGGCGCTTTGGCCGCCTGGACTACAGGAATTTCGCTTTCTGCGGTTTGAGGGGTTCCGGCACATGACAGTATCAGCGCCGCCATGAGGAATACCGGAGCTGCGGTAATGGAAAGATGAGTATTCTGTTTCATATCTATGCGACAGATTTGGTAAAATTTATGATTGAAACTTCAGTACCAATCGAAGATGCAAGGGTATCTACAATTTTTTCCAACTGGACTGCGATAGTTCCGCTGTACCAGATATTGCCGCACTCCGTACAGACATAAGCCGGGACATGACGAACAATAACAACGCCCTCTTTGATGTCCTCGGTATAGGTCACGGTCTTTTCTTCCATTTCCGCTTTACAAATTCCGCATTTCATGACTATTTCTCCTTCCGTTCCTTTCCATTAGCTTTCCATAATTTTATTGATGGCCGATAAGCGATAATAATATACAAATACTCTTCACCTATGCTACAAACTATATGCAGATTTTCAGCACTAATCAAACAACTCGGAAATGGATAATCTGTAGGATACTGTTCAATTATTTCACCATTGGTTATGGCCTTTTTAATATCTTCCAGTCGAATATGCCGCTGTCTCATTCTTGACAATAAGTGTTCGGTCAAAACCATTTTATCATTGGTACAGAAGGCTCTTATGTTTTCTATCAAAAGCATAGCGTAACCCCAGCTTAAACTTTTTGTCCGCAAATAGCAAGAACAAAACTCCCCGGCGTTTTCTTTCCCCGGAAATCCTCGTCCACGGTTTTATCGCTCACATCCGTTACTTTCACACCGGGGAAGCGTGGCGCAAGGGTTGCTTCCAGTTCGACGGCGGTGGTTTTGAAACTACGCTGGTTGGCGCTGAACCAGAGTTTTCCGCCGGGGCCAAGCAGGGCAAGGCAGCGGGAAATGAGGTCGGTGTGATCCCGCTGCAGGTCCAGGGCGGCGATCATTTTTTTTGAGTTGGAAAAAGCAGGGGGATCCAGAATGATGAGATCCCAGTGCTGCCCCGCCGCTGATGATCGTTCAAGAAAAGCAAGCGCGTCGGCGCGTATCAAATTGTTATGTGCATATTTTGCGTCTTTCCCATCAGTTTTTTCAGCGGTGAATCCGTTGAGGGCGAAATTCTCTTTGGCCCAGTCCAGGTAGGTATTGGAGAGATCCACCGAATCGGTAGAGGCTGCGCCTCCGGCGGCGGCATATACCGAGAAGGCGCCGGTGTAGGAAAAGAGGTTCAGCACCCGCTTACCCCTGGCCTCATCACGGATCATGGAGCGCAAAAGCCGGCGATCAAGGAAAAGGCCGGTGTCAAGATAGTCCGAAAGGTTTACCTTGAAACTGAGACCGCCTTCGTTTATGTTACGGACAAAACGGCGCTCCCCGATTTTTTCATATTGGGAACTGCCCCGCTGGCGTTCCCGGCGTTTAAGAAAAATATTCCGGGGATCGATGGACAAAACTTCCGCAGCGGCGGCGCGCATTGCCTCCAGCCAGCGCCTTTCGTCTTCTTCGTCTTTTTCGTAGGGACGTTTGTACAGGGCGCCGGCTACAGCTTCGCCGTAATAGTCCAATACCAGGGGAATTTCGGGAATATCACGGTCGTAGAGACGGAAAGCGCCGGCACCGATTCGTTTTGCCCATTTGCTAAGGTGACGGAAACGCTTTTGCAGGCGGTTAGCGAGCATTTGGGCCTGAGCTTCGGTCTTGGCCTCCTGGTTCGGCATGGAATAACAATAAATGTTAATGGATAAAAAGTACAGGGTACGCGCCTTGTCGCTTCGGTGAAGGCTGCGGACTGGAAAATAATTCTCTGTTATGACATAGTGTTATTATCTCATAGCAAGGAGAAAGCGCGTGTACAAACCAGTGGACCCCAGGGTAAATTTCCCCAAACTGGAGGAGGAGATCCTCGCCTTTTGGGAGCAGCATAAAATCTTCGAGAAATCCGTGTCCCAACGGGAAGGCTCGTCCGCAGGAGCGGTCGAGGAGTATGTGTTTTACGACGGCCCCCCCTTTGCTACCGGGCTGCCCCACTTTGGGCATTTTGTGCCCAGCACCATCAAAGACATCATTCCCCGTTACCAGGCCATGAAAGGTAAAAAGGTGGAGCGCCGTTTCGGCTGGGACTGCCACGGGCTGCCGGTGGAAAACCTCATCGAAAAGGAGTTGGGCCTCAATTCAAAAACCGACATCGAAAAATACGGCATTGCCCAATTCAACGAAGCCTGCCGCGCCTCGGTGCTCCGTTATGTGCAAGACTGGCGAAGGGTTATTTCGCGCCTTGGCCGCTGGGTCGATTTCGATCACGATTACAAAACTATGGACCCGGATTATATGGAAACAATCTGGTGGGTGATGAAGTCCCTCTGGGAAAAGGGCCTACTCTACGAAGGCCACTACATTCTTCCCTACTGCCCCCGCTGCGCCACGGTGCTCTCCAACCACGAACTCAACCTTGGCGGTTACAAAGATGTGCATGACCCGGCGATCACGGTGCGGTTTAAAGTAGTGGGAAATGGGGGGGAAGTCTCCCCCCTCGCTCCGAAGCCTGCGGCTTCTCCGCTTCCCCCCTCAGCGGGGGACACCCCCGCAACGCCCCCGAATACCTACTTCCTCGCATGGACTACTACCCCCTGGACTCTGCCGTCAAACCTGGCCCTCACCATCGGCCCCGACATAGATTATGTGATGATTGAGGAAAAAGCAGCTAACGGCGGGGCCGACGGGGATCGCTATATCCTTGCCGAAGCCCGCCTGAGCGCGTACTACAAAAGCGAGGCCGATTATAAAATTATCTGGAAAAAGAAGGGCGCGGACCTCGTCGGCATCCAATATGAGCCCTTATTTCCGTACTTTAAAGACGCTGCGAATGCCTTTCGCACCTATCCGGGGGATTTTGTTTCCACCGAGGACGGTACCGGCATTGTGCACACCGCGCCGGGCTTTGGCGAGGACGACGCCCGGGTGCTCAAGGGAACCGGCGTTCCGGTGATCTGCCCCATAGACGCCGAATGCCGCTTTACGGAAGAGGTTCCCGACTACGCGGGGCTCTTTGTCAAAGACGCGGACAAGGCAATCATGGAGCGGCTCAAGGCCGAAGGCAAGCTGGTGAAGCGGGATCAAATACTGCACGCCTACCCCCACTGCTGGCGCTGCGGCAGCCCGCTCATTTACCGGGCCGTGGGTTCCTGGTTTGTCAATGTGGAGAAGATCAAGCAGGATATGTTAGCTGCTAACAGCCAAATCTACTGGGTGCCGGAGCACATCAAAGAAGGCAGATTCGGCAAGTGGCTTGAGGGCGCCCGTGACTGGGCCATTAGCCGCAACCGCTACTGGGGCAACCCCCTGCCAATCTGGCGCTGCGACGACTGCGGCAAGATTATCTGCGTGGGCAGCCGCACCGAGCTCAAAGAGCTTTCCGGTGTATACCCCGAAGACTTGCACAAGCATTTTGTGGACAATATCACCATCCCCTGCTCAAAAGTTCCCGCAAAAACCGGGGGAGGCCAAAAAGACTGCGCCGGTCTTATGCGCCGTATACCCGAAGTTTTGGACTGCTGGTTTGAGTCCGGCGCCATGCCCTACGGCCAGCACCACTACCCCTACGAGAACAAGGAATTTTTCGACAGCCACTTTCCCGCCGATTTTATCAACGAGGGGCTGGATCAAACACGGGGCTGGTTCTACACCCTGACCATACTTGCGGCGGCGCTGTTCAAAAAGCCTGCTTTCAAAAACTGCATCGTCAGCGGCCTGGTCCTTGCCGCCGACGGCAAAAAGATGAGCAAGAGCCTGCGAAACTACACCGACCCTATGGAAGTGATCAATACATTCGGCGCAGACGCCCTGCGGCTCTTTTTGGTACACTCCGCTGTGGTAAAAGCCGACGACCTGCGCTACAGCGACGAGGGCGTGCGTGAGGTGATGAAGAGCATCATCATCCCCCTGTGGAACGCCTACAGCTTCTTTGTTACCTACGCCAACATCGACAAGGTAAGCCCCGATGGAGCGCCGGCGCATCCTTCCAACCCGCTGGATCAGTGGATTCTCTCTGAGGCGGAAAATCTGACTGAAAAAGTCGGCGCCGCCCTTGACTCCTACGATCTGTCCCGGGCCGTAGACCCCATCCTGACTTTCATCGACTTGCTCAATAACTGGTATATACGCCGCTCCCGCCGCCGCTTCTGGCGCAGTGAAAACGATGTCGATAAAATCGAAGCTTACGGCGTTCTTTACGATGTGCTCAAAACGCTCATCACCACGGCGGCGCCTTTTATGCCCTTTACCACCGACGCTATCTGGCGGAATCTCCGCAAGGACGGCGATCCTGAATCGGTGCATCTGGCGGACTTTCCCAAACTGCGGGAGGAACGCCGTAATCGCTCCCTTGAATTCCGCATGGCCGCTGTGCAGCACGCAGTCTCTATGGGACGCTCCCTCCGCTCCCAATACAACATCAAAGGACGCCAGCCCCTGCGTTTGGCCGAACTGGTGACCCGCAATATCGATGAAAAGAAGGTGTTACTCGAAATGGCAGACATTATCCGGGAAGAACTCAATGTCAAGGATGTGGTCTTTAAGGATAACGAAGAAGATTTGGTTGAGTACGAAGTAAAAGCAAATTTCCGTATTCTGGGCAAAGAACTGGGAAAGGACATGAAAGCCGCCGCAAGCTGCATTGAGGCATTGAGCCAAACGGCGATACAGGGCGTACTTGAAGGCGCTTCCCTTTCCATTGACATTCCCGCTACTGATGGAGGAACCCGCTCCGTGGTAATTACCGCAGACAAGCTCGACGTTAGGCGCAATGAAAAGGCAAATCTGCGGGTACTCAACGAGGGAACCCTCACGGTTGGCCTTGATACGGAGATAACCCGTGAGCTTTCCATGGAAGGCGACATCCGGGACCTTATCCGGGGCGTACAGAACGCCCGCAAGGAAATGGGTCTCTCCGTTACCGACCGCATACGTCTCACCATCCACGGCTCCGATCAACTGAAAGAAGCCTGGGACAGTTTCGGCAGTTCCGCCGCCTCGGAGACCCTGGCTGTTGAGACTGCCTGGGTCAAGGTGGAAGGGCAGATTCCCATTGAAGCCGGGGAAGACACCTGGCTTGTGAAGATTGAGAGAATGACAAATGAATAATGAAACCACGAAAACCACGAACCGCACAAACAAAATACAGGTAGAATCAAGAAGTAAAATTTCGTGGGGTCCTTGGCAACTTTGTTGTCGGCGTGGTTTGTGTGGTTTGTGGTTAATTATTTCTTTTTTTGTATTACTCATCTCCTGCAAAACCACGCCGCCATTGCCCGATGCGGTGCAGGGGGAAACCGGATACATTCCCCTGGAGCCGGGGGCGCAGGTCTATGTGTTCGCCGATGTGCAAAATGCCCGGCCCATTCTGGATCTTGTCCCCATTGGTGAGCTGGACGACAAACAATCGAAGCAAATGCTTGACCTGACCAGTTCCGCCGTGGCTGCCCTGTATCCGGCTGAAAGCGGGAGGCGTTTTCAGCTAACGGCATGGGGCAAATATCCCAGTTCACGGGCAGGCATGGCCTTTGGCATGAGCAGAGGTTGGAAAAAACAGCGTTCCGTTTCGGGGGCTCCTTATTGGTACTCTGCGGGAAGCGGGCTTTCGGTTTTTTTGAAGGCGAAGCAGGCTTTTGCAGCGGCCTCGGTAAACGCAACTCCAGGCGATCCCTTTACCGCTTCGCCGGGGACCGAACTTCCCGAAGGACTTGACGAATTCCGCAGGGGAGCGCTTATCGCCTGCTGGCTTGAAAAGCCCGGCCCCATGATCAACCGTATTTTTGAAAGGATGCAAATTCCCCTGCAGCTTCCGGCGGAGCGGATCTTTATTAGTCTCTTTCCGGTTCCGGAGCAGGAGCGCCAATACCAGGCGCTGATCAGGATCAGAACCCCCAGTGCGACCCAGGCCAGGGCGCTGGTTACCCTTATCGCTATGGCGCGGGCATTTGGCGCCGTGCCAACGGCTGCTTCCGGTGAACCGGATGCGCAAACGGTGCTGATGGCGGTACTTTTTGCCAATGCTCCGGCCCAGGACGGCCCAAACCTGAACATCAAATCCGCGGTTTTGAGCGAAAAGGAAATCGCTTTACTTTTCAGTCTTTTTCAGATATATTCTGGTTAAACGTATTTGAATTATATTTGAATTAAAGGATCGATCAATCATGCCTACCTATGAATATGAATGTAAGAGCTGCGGCCATACCTTTGAGGCTTTTCAGGCCATGCGGGATGAGCCCCTCAAAGTCTGCCCTGAATGCGGCAAGGAGATCCGCAGGCTTATTTTCGGCGGAACCGGCGTCATTTTTAAAGGCTCCGGTTTCTATGTTACCGACAAGGGCAAGGGCTCTTCCGGCGCCGCGCCAAAAACTGTCAAAACCACGGAAACGCCGTCTTCTGCAACGGCGGACTCCGGGGGCTCAGAGAAAAGCGCGGCTTCCAAAAGCGGCTCCGGCGAGAGCGGCTCCAGTGGGAGCGCCTCAGTTGGTGGTACATCCGGCGACAGCGCTTCCAAAAAAACTGGTGACAAAGCCAAGACACCCCAATCGGCATGAGCGCCAGGCGCCCTTCATGGGATTAGTTTTTTGAACCTCAACCGCGCCGCTTCGCGGTGTCGAACTTTTAGTTCGGGGTTCCCCTCTTGAAAAGAAAGGCCCCGCGTTTTTTTTGCGATAACTGCGGCGCCGAGGTCAGCCGGGATGAAAAGGCATGTCCCCGCTGCGGCAGGTTTTTCGCTTCGGTCCGCTGTCCGGCCTGCGGCTTTTCAGGCGAAGAGCGGCTCTTTTCCGGGGGCTGCCCGGCCTGTGGTTATTCGGCGGCTCCCACAGCGGGCGGGACACGGATAGTTGAAAAAAAGACGCCGGCCGGCCCCCTTCCACTCTGGGTATATATTTTTTCCATTTTGGCGCTGCTCTGCGTGTTTGCGGTTTTGTTTTTTCGTTTTTAGGCGAACGAGCTTTGTTGCAGTGTTTTCCAAAGTACACTCAGGCTACTATAAACGAAAAAATATTCCAGGGAAGGAAACGCGCAAGGGATTGGAGGGGCGCGAAGCGTCCCCGGCGTAGCCGGGGATGGAGCGATAGCGGAACCCCGCAAAGCCCGGTTTTTTTGCGAAGCAAAAAAATGCGCCCAGGTTCAGTGGAATTGCTGTAATGACGCAGCAGGACTATTGACAATAAACCCAAAAATCCGCATTGTACCTTAAGAAGTACATGGGCTGCAGGAGGCTGGAAGTAATATATTGAAAGGAAGCGATGTGGTTGTCGAAGGGGTTTCCAAATCCTTCGGCGATTTTAGGGCGCTCAACAATGTGAGCCTTGAGATTAAAAAAGGGGAGTTTTTCTCCCTCCTGGGACCTTCAGGATGCGGGAAAACAACCCTTTTGCGGATTATCGCGGGTTTTGAGCACCCCGATTTTGGGGCGGTTACTTTTGACGGAAGCGACGTGCTTCCCCTTCCCCCCAATCAGCGGCAGGCCAATACGGTCTTTCAAAACTACGCCCTGTTTCCCCATCTGACGGTGTTTGAAAACGTGGCTTTTTCCATGCGGATCAAAAGAGTCTCTAAAAGCGAGATTGAAGCCAAGGTCAACGAGTACCTGCACCTGGTGCAGCTTGAGGGTCATGCCCACAAAAAGCCCAACCAGCTTTCAGGCGGGCAGAAGCAGCGGGTAGCCATTGCCAGGGCCCTCATCAACGAGCCCCGGGTGCTGCTCCTGGACGAGCCTCTTTCCGCGCTGGACGCCAAACTCCGGCAGCATATGCTCATTGAGCTGGATCAGATCCATGACAAAATCGGCATTACTTTCATTTATGTTACCCATGATCAGCAGGAAGCCCTTTCGGTCTCGGACCGGCTGGCGGTGATGAACCAGGGCGACGTGCTGCAAATTGGCACCCCCCACGAGATTTACGAAAGCCCTGCCACGGATTTTGCGGCCCGCTTCATCGGCGAGACCAACCTTTTTGACGCCACGGTGGTAAAAGCTGAAAAAATGAATCAGCCCTCGCTGCCCAACATGGATACGGGCGTGGCGGAGTATATGGTGGAGCTGGAGATTCCCGAGCTGGGGCGTATCCAGGTAACCACTGTGGACGAGGTGCAGCCCGGCCAGACCGTGAGCTTTACCATTCGCCCGGAAAAAATCGTTATCACCAAGGATCGTCCCGCTACCAAACGGGCGGATATCAACCTCTTTCAGGGCACAGTTGATGAGCCGATTTATTCCGGCTTTCAGACCAAGTTCTATGTTAAAGTGGTGAATAAAACCCTTATCAGGGTGATCAAACAGCACGCCAACTATTCTGACGAAGGGCCGGATATACTCTGGAAGGATTCGGTGTATCTCTCATGGAGCGCAAACGACGGCTACATCGTTGAGGTACGAAGGTGAGCGCGGTTTTGCGAAAGCGCAGCCGGAATTTCGGCCCCCTCTACTCGGCTCCTATGGCGGTATGGTTCACCATTTTTTTCCTTGCGCCGCTTATTATCATCATCATTTACAGCTTCCTTAAAAAGGGACTCTATGGCGGTGTGGTATGGGAATTCTCAATGGACGCCTACCGCTATCTGGGAGACTCAATCTTTCTTGGCATAACAGCCCGCACACTGCTCACTTCCATAGCTGCCACGATTATCACCATCTTTATTGCCCTGCCCTGCGGTTACTTCATGGCAAAGAGCAAAAATCAGACTTTCCTGCTGCTGCTCATCATCATTCCCTTTTGGACCAATTTTCTGATCCGGGTTTTTGCCTGGATGAACATTCTGGGGAACAACGGCTTCCTGAACGAATTTTTGATCCGGGTTGGACTCATCGACGACTATATCCATTTTCTCTACAATCAAAAAGTAGTGGTGCTGGTGTTAGTCTATATGTACCTGCCCTACGCAATCCTTCCCCTCTTTTCCACCATCGACAAATTCGATTTTTCCCTGCTTGAGGCTGCCCGGGACCTGGGCGCCACCAAGCTGAGTTCAATGATCAAGGTGCTGCTTCCCAATATCCGCAGCGGCATTTTTACGGCGGTGCTCTTTACCTTTATCCCCATTTTTGGCGCCTATGCGGTGCCGCTTCTGGTGGGGGGTAAAGACTCGTATATGCTGGGGAACATCATCGCCGACCAGCTTTCAAAATCGCGTAACTGGCCCAGGGCCTCGGCGATTTCCATGGTGCTTACGTTGGTTACTACTGTGGGCGTTTTGCTGATGATGAACGTCCAGCGGAAGGACGCTTCCAGAGCATCCGAAGTTAAGGGAGCCGAACGCGCGGATGCCGCAAAGGCAAGCGGCAATCCGGTCAATGGGAGCAGCGGCCGAAACAGGGGACCCGTCTCCAATGGGGGCCGGGGATGAGTTTCAAAGACGTAGTCCGCAGTGTAGTCACCTCCATCAAGCCAGGAAAAATCCAGGGCGAAGCGGCGCGCCATGCCCGGCGGGCTTACCGCAGGCGTTTCTCCCTGTCCCAAACGATATTCATCGTTACTCTTGTTTTTCTCTTTTTGCCGCTTTTTGTACTGGTACTCTACTCCTTTAACGACTCTACCAGCATGAACTGGAATGGCTTTTCACTGCGCTGGTACGAGCGGCTCCTTTCGTCACGGGAACTGTGGCGGGCATTCGGGAACAGTCTCATCGTAGCAGTAACATCGGCGGCCACCGCCACGGTGATCGGTACCATTGGCGCCATCGGGGTCAACTGGTACCGCTTCAAACTGCGGAATTATGTGCAAACTATTTCCTTTTTACCCATGATACTGCCGGAGATCATCATTGGCGTATCCCTTTCAATTTTCTTCGCAGGGCTGGGCATTCCCCTGGGGCTGCACACTATCTACATTGCCCACACTACTTTCAATCTTCCCTTTGTGTTTCTCATGGTGATGGCCCGGCTGGACGAGTTCGATTTTTCCATTATCGAAGCCGCCCACGATCTGGGGGCAAGCGAAAAGGAAACCCTTTTCAAAGTAACGATCCCTATCTGTATGCCCGGCATCATGTCGGGCCTGCTTACCGCTATCACTCTGTCTCTGGAAGATTTTGTCATCACCTTCTTTGTCGCGGGCCCCGGTTCTTCAACCCTGCCTATTTTTATCTATTCGGCAATCACCCGTCGGGGCGGCATTACCCCCATTATCAGCGCCCTTTCGGTGGTGATGATCCTGGGAACCGTAGTCCTTACCACTATGCTCAGGAATTTCCTGAAATACATCGCGGCAAAATAGGAATCCCCCAAATGTGTTCTTTGGCGTCCGTAGGGCGTCTGACATCCCAGTGACATCTGATGTCCCTGGGACGGTATAATAAAAATGTGTTGAAATCAAACCATACCAAATTTCAACACCAGGAGGAAAAGATGAAAAAAATACCTGTGGTAATGGGCATGGCTCTGATTGTGTGCATGACCATAGCCATGCTGGGAGGCTGCGACAAAAAAGGCGGCCGGTCCGACTCTGCCCGGGAAAAATCCCAATTTGGGTCCGCAAAGCTCTCCATTTTCAACTGGACTTACTACACCCCGGATACGGTGATTGAAAAATTCGAAAAAGAATACAATGTTACCGTTGTTTACGACGACTTTGCCTCCAACGAAGATATGTTCGCCAAGCTCATGGCCGGCGGATCAGGTTACGACATTATCTTCCCCTCGGGGGATTACGTGTCAATCATGATTAAACAGAATATGCTGGAAAAAATTGATAAATCCAGGCTTTCAAATCTGAAAAATATCGACCCGGCGGTGCTCCAAAAGGCGACCTACGATCCTTCCATGGAATACTCGGTCCCCTACTACTTCGGCGCCGCAGGCATTACCGTTAATACCGCCAAGGTTCCCAACTTTGAGCGGAGCTGGTCCATCTTTGACAGGACAGACCTTCGTAACCGTATGACCATGTTAGACGACATGCGGGAAGTAATGGGCGATGCCCTGGTCTATCTGGGCTACTCGGTAAATACCACGGAGCCCGCCCAAATTGAAGCGGCGAAAAACCTCATCAACAACAAGTGGAAACCGAATCTTACCAAATTTGACGCTGATGCTTTTGGCAAGGGCTATGCCAACGGTGATTTCTGGGTAGTTCAGGGTTACGCCGAAGTGGTCTTTGAGGAAATCGCCGATAACCCCCAGCTTATGCGGGACAGCGTCTTTTTCATTCCAAAAGAAGGCGGCCCGGGCTATATCGACAGTATGTGTATATTCAAGGGCTCAAAGAACATCGACCTGGCCCACGCATTCATTGACTTTATTCACCGGCCGGAGATTTACGCCGAGTTTGTTGACAGCTTTGGTTTCCCCGCCACCGTCAACATCCCCGCCCGGCAATACAAGAGCGGCGATTCCTGGTACCAGGCGGAAGATCTGGTCAACACCGAGCTCAAGGACGATATTGGCCCGGCCCTGGAGCTTTACAACAACGCCTGGTTTAACTCTATCAGAGTTGGGGAATAGCTGCGGCTATATCCCCAAAGCGATTCCGATTTTGGAGTTGAATTCTTCTTCGGTTATCTTGTCTTTTATAAAATCAGTAATGATAAGACGGATAACCGGAGAGAATGCCTTCCAATAACGTTCCGGCCAGGCGCCCATTTCATCACGCAGGATTTTATCCTCTGTCTCATCCATAGTGCCCTGCGAAAAAGCAACGAACTGATCGATCATTGAAGCCATAAGTTCCCGGGGCGCTTTTACACCCTGCCCTTCTCCGCCGCCGTTGGCATCGGGTACCCAGGCGCGGGTCAATTCCTCAACCTGCTCGTCGGTCAGCTCCGGCGCCTGCTGCCTGATAATCCGCATCGTCATATCCTGAATCGACTTTTTCAGCCCCTCGATGCTGCCCCCAACCCCGGCGCTGATTTGCTCCGAAATTTCCTTCGCCATACGCTGCGGGTTCGGTATATTCACAGCCCCTCCCATAAGGGTGAGCTCCCGCCGCCGCCTGACCACCGCTTCCGCCAGCACATCAATTGCGGACTCGTCGCAGCGATTCAAAATATAGTCCAGGGTTTGCACCAGTTCAGGATCTGCCATGGGGAAAGTGTAGCATAAGCGGCGTTTTCAAAACAGGGGCTGATGCCATGTACCTCCCCGTATATCCGAGGCAGGGCAGCGCCGCCGGGGGCGGATCATGCGGGGGAATACCACTCCGCAGCCCCCTGCGGGGTCTGCTCCGCTAAGAACCCCGCAAATGCTCCGCCCCCGGCGGCGCTGCCCTGCCTCGGACATTCAGTGTGGTGTGGTGTGTGTTGTAAACATACCCCCTAATGCCCGTGGTGAGACGGCAGCGCTAGGGCGCTGATCATTTGCGGGGTTCTTAGCCGCAGGAGACCCGCTTGCGGGGCTCCGCAGGCGGCATTCCCCCGCCTGATCAGTGCCCTAGCGCTGCCGCCTCACCACGGGATATACGGGGATGCAGGGGGTGAAAAGTACATGCAGAGACCCTGGGGCAGCTTCGCCGTTACCTATTCCTCCGCTCTTCCTCTGACTTGCACTCAATACACATGAGCGCGTAGGGAATTGCCACCAGCCGATCCTGGGGGATATGTTTGCTGCATTTAATGCAGAGACCGTATTTCCCCTGTTTGATGCGGGTAAGGGCAGAATCTATCAGTTTGAGCCGTTTCATCTCCTGGGAGCCGATGGCTTCAATCATTTTTCGGTCAATATCATCAGAGGCGATATCCGCAAGGTCTTTGGGGTCCATCCCCTCTACAATTTCCTTGAAATCCTCGTTGCTGGCAATCAGGTTGTCGATAATACCGGATTTCAACTCCGAGAGAGATTTTTCCATTTTTCCAATAAAATCCTGATCCACTAAGGCGCCCTTTTTCTTCTTTTTACCTGTTGTTGCCATTGTAACCCATCCCCCGTTTGTTTTTTGGTACTTTCTTTAACTTTTATATGTAAAGTTTCAATCAGCGTAGATTGGCGTAAGATAGGAATTTTGTCAAGAGGGTATGGCTTATTTTAATCGTATTACCATGAATCCGGCGGCTCCGATATTGTATTCTTCCTGCTCTTCCCAGGCGGCGAACAGGCTATCTCCTGCAATACCGGCCCAGGTATACACAAAGCCTTCCGGCAGGGGCGGCAGGGACAAGGGCTGGGGGGCAGTTTCAGCGTCGGTTTGCGCAAGCCAGAGTCCTTGGCCATTGGGGAGGATTGCCAGGGCAAGGGTTTTCCCTTCGCCGCTGCGATAAAAAGCCGTAAGGGCGGGGGCGGTTCCGCCGCTGCCGACAAAACTGCGGGGCTGGGAGAATTCAGGAGAAATGACCTGGGCGGCGGAGCTTCCGGTTGCGGTAAAGGCGACGGAAAGAAATTCCCCCAGAGGGGCAGGAGCTGCGGCAAGGGGCTCTGGTAGAGCGGAATTTTGAAAAATACCCAGAGAAACAGATTCGCCTTCTTCCCCCAGGTTTGCGCTGCGGAGCATACGAATTTCGGGCTGGGGCCCGCCCTTTTTGATCAGCCGGTAGTACCAATAGCCGCCGGAACCGCGCAGGGTATCGGCATCCCAGCCTTCACCAGCAGGAAAAATATCCAGAGCGGGGATTTCCAGGGCAACAGGGGAATTGGATTCCATGCCGATTGTCCAGACCCGGGGCCAGGGCAGCGGAGCCTCTGAATCGAGGAAACGGTCATCACGGTACAGGAGCACCGCAGGCTGTTCCTCAAAAAAAACAAAAGCCCCTACGGTGTACTGCTGCCAGAAATCACCGCCGGAATAGTGATAGAGCCCCAGACTGCCGTTTGAACTCCCTGCAGCACTCCAGGGGGCAAGCTTGAGAAAGCCGCCGCGGTTTACAGCCATGAGCAGTTCATCTTGCCCGGCGAGCACAAAGCGGAAATGGGGGGCAAGGGGCCAGGGAATAAGAGCTGCGGAAAAACGGGCGTCTTCGATTGTTTCGATCAGGAAGGGGCCCGCTTCGCCAAGCTGGAACCAGAGGGGATACTCCCCGGTTTGCAGCACCGCTGCCGGCAAAGCCGACGGCTGCAAAGCCGATAGCGGCAAGGCCGACGGCTGCAAAGCCGACGGTTGCAGGGCTTCGCTTTTGGGGGCGGAAGAGCGTCCGCAGGAAATCAGGAGGCCAATAAAAAACGTTATGGGCAAATATCGTCGCATAACTAATACAAGTCTCCGCTGAAGGTTATTTTGCGGTTTTCGCTTAATCCGGGTATAACCGCCACCGGGCCGCAAAAAGCGCTCCAGACTTCGGCGTCATCGGTATATTCGGCATTTTCAAACCCTTCATGTTCAGCGGCTTTTTCATGGGCCTGTAAAATTTCCGGAAAGGCAAAAGCCTGGGGGGTCTGGGCTGCGCCGGTGGTAACGCGCCGGAGATGGCGTTTAATCAGGATGGGAGCGGCATCAGGAGAAAAGGCGTCTGCGCTAAAGTCAGTCAGGGGCTGTTCGGTTTCCTTGGGAGTTTCGGTCAGGGGAAGCAGGGGAATAACGGCGGGGTATTTTTGCACCGCCTCGATAATACGCTCAATAAGGGAAGGGCTTACCCAGGGACGGGCGCCGTCATGAATGAGCACATAACGGGGGTTATGGCCGGCAAGCAGAGAAAGGGCGTTATGAACCGAAACGCGGCGGGTTTTTCCGCCGGGAACAAAAAAGAGCCGGGGCCGCTCCCCTGCCAACAATTCCGCAGGCAGCGCCTTTCTGGCGGCAGCTTCGCCGATTTCGGCATCCGCAGGCACGGCGATAACGATGGTACTAATGCAAGAAATTCCGGCAAAGGCGGAAACCGCCGCGCCGAGTACTGTAAGGGCCTGTGCCCCGCCGGTTTCCGGCAAAAGGCGGTATTCTTTCTTAAGGCCCCCCATGCGTGAGGAGGAACCGGCGGCGCAGATTACAGCCGCGGCTTCGATCATGGCTACTGGGGTTCAAGACGGGTAAAGATCATAGTCTCTACTTCGTCTTTGGATTTACGGAGCGAAATGGAAACCTCATCTTCCAGCAGCTTCAGCGCTGAATCGTAGAGCTTGCGTTCCAGAATGGGCAGTTCCTTTACCTTGCTCCGGTGGTACAGGGAACGGACAATGGAAGCGATATCCCGGACACTGCCTTTTTTTAACAGATCCAGATTCATCTGGTAACGCATTTTCCAGTCCGAAGGAATGGGCTCGTAATCCTCGCTGATAAGCTCCAGGGCTTTCATCGCCTCGTCCCTGGAAACAGTGGGGCGGATTCCCAATTCCAGGGCCTTGTCAACCGGAACCATAATGGTCATATCCGTCACTTCAAGATAAATCACATAGTAGGGTATCTTGGAATCTTTGAATTTCTTCTGAACAATGGATTTGATTACCCCCACGCCCTGGCTGGGGTAAACCACTTTTTGATCAACCTGAAAACCTTTGGCCTTACTCATTACGTTAATATACCATAAAAGACAAAAACCGTCTATTGTCTGGTGTTATTAAAAGCGGTACCCGATGCCGACTTTCAGGGTGGGGCTTCCGGTTAGGCCCTTTAATTTGGGGTCCGGTACATCAAACATACTTTTATTCATTTCAAGAGCGCCGGTTTCATACACTGTTTGCAGCCTGAAACCAAACAGGAATTCGCCCCGCACATACAGCGACCCGGTAATGTTATAATCAATGCCTGCGCCAAGATCAATCCAAAAAGAATTCCAGGCTGAAAGGGAGTACTTATTGCCATCTTTGTCCCTGTCCGCAGGCAGTTTTCCCTCTGTCCGGTCATAGACAACACCATCCATTTTTCTCCATTCCAATAACGCTATCTGATACTCTATGCCCAACAGAGGAAACCAGCTCAATTTTTCATCGATATAAAAAGGATATTTACCCATAAGGGAAAAACCAATACTCATTTCGGTCCCGGTACCTTTACCGCCGGGTATCCTTTCCCACCCGTGAGAAGGCGATTCCTTGAAATTCACATATTCTTCATAGGAGTTGACCCCACGCTGGAACAGTATCGTTAATTCCCCATAAACCGCGTCAAGAAACAGAAAGCCGCCGTAATTGAACCTGTCCATGATTTGAATGGATTCCAGCGCCCCGCTGTTCCTGGTATCGCCTTCCAGGGTATATCTGGTAAAAGTATAGCCCAATAACCCGCCGCCGCCGACACTGAGGGAAAAATCCACGCCAGACACGATTCCCACCGAAAATGTGGCAAGCAAGAGCGCAATAACACATTTTTTCATCGATACTACTCCTCACTTACTCCTCATTTTTTCAATCTGCCTAAATTTTAGATAAATATTGAAAAATGTCAATATTAACTCCTCATTCTTACATTCTATCTAAATATTAGATAAATCTTAAAAAATGTCAACATTTGCTATTGAAAATGATCACTGTATAGGATATATTATACTTATAGCATATTAAAGTTCATCACTAAGAACAAGGGAGAAAACAATGCAAAAACATTTCATGACTATCGGCCTTGGGATCCTGTTGATCCTGAATCTCACCGGCTGCCCGGATTCGTCCAATTCGCCGTCCACTAATCCTGCCGGCTCAATTACTATTGGAAATATTCCCGCCACTATTGGAACAAATGCAACATATAAGGTGTATGTGAACATCTCAGACAGTATGGATGATACCGTCCCCCATGTTGCCCAGGGAACAAAGGATCTTGTGCCTGGAAATTTTATTGATGGAAAAGCGACTGTAACAGTGAATCTGTTTTATCCGCCTGTAAAGGTTGGGGGTGTAGATCCCGATCCCGATAAACATGGAGATCCCTGGTCTGGCGAAGGCCTATTTTTTTCAATAACAATCGCACCCGCTACTGTGTCCAGTTTAAACGATATCGTAGCAAGAGGCGGCATGACATTTAACGCATCAAAACAGAATGTTAATTGGGATAGCAACAGTTTAATGTCGGTTGACTTTGGTAGTAGCAGTACAGCCCGAACTGAGGCAATATATAACCGGATAATCTGCAACGATAGAGACAATGGCGCAGGAAATGGTGATACCGGTATCACTGTTAATCCCTGAGACCATGACCTTTACCCCTCGCCATTTTCCGGCGCTCTGCGCGGCTGTATTGTGCTGCGCAGTCTTGCTTTCCTGCGCGGGTTTTTCCGCCCCAAAAGCGCAGGAAACGCAGACCCAAGAAATTGCGTTTATCCGGGAATTCAGTGCAGGCGCGTTTCCCGCCAATGCCGGGTTTGTCCCTGCCCCGCTTCCCGATTTCCGGCCGGCCCCGGGGGTTGGGCTTGTTACCCGGGATGAACAGGACCTGGGCGGATCCCTTGGGCAGCATGATCGGGATCATTTAAGTGAATCCTTCAAAAGCGCCTATGCAAGCTATATGCTGGGTGATGCGGGGCTTGCGGGAGTGCTGGGGGGCGATCTGGTTCACGGCTGGCCTTCGGCGGCTCCGGCAGTGTGGGTGCAGAACTGGCGTACCGGTGCGGGTAAATTAAATTCCTGGGGAGATTCTTCGCTCATTTTGGCGATACAGGGATTGGGCCAGGGCCGGGTCTTTATGGTGCGGGGCGATATTCTGGACGCATACGGAAAAAGCGTCGGAAGAGGAGGGGCGAACGGCGCTGCCGGTTTTGGCGCTCCTTGCGGCGAAGAATTTTTGCGGGAAGGCCGCATCGCCCAGCGTTTTGAATTCGGTCTTTTCACATTCGGAGAATCCGGGAATCTTGTTTTTATTCCCGGAGACGCGCCTTCCGCCGTAACAGCGGTTCCGGCAACAACAGGGCTTTTCCCCTCAGGCGATTCTGATCCGCTCATTATGGAAGCCTTTCAATCCGCCTGGCGCAGCGGGATCGATTCCGGCCTGACTCCAATGGAGCCGGACACTCCGGTCATCAGGGTTGAATTCACGGATCCACTGTGGCTGCTTCCGGTTACGGTGCTTACCGGCCCAGACAGGGAAGAAACAATGATAACCCTTCGTAACATTTATTATCAGATGTTCGGCAACGGCGCGGCGCTTTTTATTCTGGCCGATGCCGCTGTTGAATATTCCCAGGGCAGCATACAGCTTCCCTTCTACGCCAGAATTGTAACAACTCCCTTTCTTGAAATTCTGCTCAATGCCAAAAAACAGCAACCCCCTGGCGCCGCAATCAATTCCCCTGGCGCCGCAATCAATTCCCTTGGCGCCGCAATCAATTCCCCTGGCGCCGAATCCCCGGAGCCCATCCCCGCTGCTTACAGCGAAAAAGGCGGCTTAACCCAACTGCTGCTGGAGGGCATCGCCCTGTACGGAATTCCCCTGAGCGACAGCCTGCTTTTGAATAACGGCACGGCTATTCAACAGGCCCAACGTTTTTCCCGGGGATGGCTTATTTCGAGGTAAACAACCTCACCCTGAAGGGCTGAACTTGACCCACAAAAACCATAAAGAATAATTAACCACAAAGCCTAAGGGCACGAAGGGAAGATAGGATGAAGGTACCTCGTTATTCAGGCATAGACCAACTTTCCGTGAGGGACAGGTATTTCCCGATTCAGGGAACGGGCTATTTCGAGCCATTCTGCGATAACAATTTCGGTATTTTGAAGCGCCTCGCTATAGGTTTTGCCGTCTGCCATGCACCCGGAAAGTTCAGGGACCTCGGTGATATAGGCATTATCAATTTCGCTCCAATAGATAATGATTTCGTACTTAGCCATCGCTTTCCTCCAAACGATATTTGACAATTAAGTCACGGATTTGCTTTACTTGGTAAGGCTTTGCTTTTGAGCCGTCAGGTTGAATGTTAATGATTTCATCTACACCATTGCGGTAAAATACATGATGGCTGCCATTAATTCGTAAAGAAAACCTGAGGTTTTGCAGCAAAGAAACAGCCTCAGAAAAGGTGATATTGGCATCCTGCCGACCCGACAGAACTTTTTGAATAAGCTTTTCAAACCGACCCATTACATTTTGAATGATAGCGAAATGAAAATGTTGGGTCAAGTATAAAATTCGGAGTATGGCATCCCCGATGTGCACATTTGAAAATCGCTTGATCAGGGTATCCTTGTATTGATTGAGATCGATCCCCGCTACCGGGGAAAGGGTTTTGGCGACTTCTTCCATATAACATGTTTCATGTAAACGAAAAATCGTACAGCCGCTGCAGAATAACGCTGATCTTGCCGCTATACCCCCTGTCCGCCGCCCAGGTTCCAGAAAGGCCGTGAATGGTGGGAGCGGAGCCGTAGCGTACCCACTTGTAGCGGGGGTCTACCAGCACCCCCTTGAGGGGCTCTTCGGTGGCATACGCCTTCAGGTGCTGAATATGGGCGCGAACCCCGGTGCGGGCATCGGGAAACACTTCCCCATTCTGACCGGGGCCAATGGCGCCCAGGCCGCAGAAGTTGTTCATATCAGGTGTTACCAGTCCGCCATAGCGGAGAAAACCCGTTTCCAGACACATCTGGGCAAAGGCGATGTCATAATTCACCCCTTCCACCGCAGCTTCCTCAATATAATACCCTGCCAAAGCCCTTACAAATCCCCTGTCAGCCTGGGGATTGTTGCTTTCAAGGAACAGGGCGAGTTTCTCGGCAGGCGCCCTCCCCTGCCCCATAATGTACTCGGAAGGCTCAGGCCGTTCCGGCGCCTGCGTCCCTGCTTGGGGCGGCAGTTCCGTCCGCTCAGGCGGCAATCCCGCGCAGGAAAAGAAAAGCAGCGCCAATAATAGCAAAAAAAATCGTAAAATACCCATAGTTACTGTATCGGAAAATAAGTCATAAGTATGGAATAAATCACTCAAGCGCCACGCAGGAACGAGCCATATATAGGGTATGGAAAACTACAGTGATTGTTTTGGCGAGCGAACGGTTCGCTATCCTGGCGAGATAATGGCTTGCCGGGCTTTGATGGAACTGCCGCCCAAACAGCGGCCCCGGGAACGGCTGCTGGAAAAAGGGCCGGCGGCGCTATCGGATACGGAACTCCTGGCGATTCTCCTGAATACGGGGATTAAGGGCAAAAACGTGGGAGCCCTGGCTGCGGAGCTGCTGGAACTGCTGGACCGGAACAAGGACATTCCCCCGGTTCAGGAACTTTCGCGTCTTGTGGGTTTGGGGAAGTCCAAGGCCTGCGCAGTGGCGGCAATGCTGGAATTCGGCAGGCGGCGCTGGGGTTCCTGCGGGATCAGGATCAAGCTTCCCTCGGATATTTTTGCCCTGGTTCGGCATTACGCCAACCGCAAGCAGGAACGGTTTATCAGTATTTCCCTGAACGGCGCCCATGAAGTGCTGGAGATACGGGTAGTAACCATTGGCCTTCTCAACCGGACCATTGTGCACCCCAGGGAAGTCTTCGCGGATCTTATCCAGGACCGTGCCGCCGCCTTCTGCGTTGCCCACAACCACCCATCGGGACAGCTCCAGAGTTCGTCAGAAGATGAAGGAATAACCCGCCGCCTGCAATCCGCCGCGGACATCCTGGGACTTCATTTTTTGGATCATATCATCTTTTCGGAAACCTCATGGTGGAGTTTTCGGCAAAACGGGAAGCTGGGCGGCGAATAGAATTTTTTATAAACATGGGGTAATATATTCTATATGGACGAAATTAAACAAGCTAAATTAAGAAAAATGGCAGACGAAATTCTATTGGGGGGCAAGAAAGCGGTTGAAGGATTTAACTATGATAACTACACGAAAGAAGAGTTAGAGTTTCTAATGCAGGAAATAGACGAGAGAAATACCCAGGATTTGGATAAGTTTATGCAAAATTTAAATTAAGCCTGTACCGGGTGTCGTCTTTTCCCAAATTTCCCCTAATAGCTGATACCAATTATACAAAAGTCGCTACGAGAAATGACAGGGGATATTCGGAAAAGCCTTCCCGAATATCCCCTCTTCGATTTTTTTACATTTCACCGGATTCGCCGGTATAAAACCGGCGTACCCGTTCTCCTTTTTTTAGCCGGTGATCCGGCGCAGTAATCTTTTTCCGAAAACTAACCAATAGCCACCGAACCGGTCTCGCCGGTCCTGATCCGTATGGTTTCCTCAATCGGCAAAATGAAAATTTTGCCGTCACCAATTTCCCCGCTCCTGGCGCCCCGGACAATGGCATCTACCGTGGGTTTCACAAAATTGTCGTTTACCGCGATTTCGATGCGAACTTTTTTCAAAAGATTCACTTCCATATCAACGCCGCGGTAATGCTCGGTATAACCCTTCTGCTGGCCGCAGCCCAGGGCGTTGGTAACAGAGAGCTTGAAAACCTCCACCTTGTACAGCTCCTGCTTAACATCATTCAAGGCATGGGGTTGAATATAGGCAATTATCAATTTCATCATACGCCTCCCTACATATTGCTAAAAATCTGGAAGCCGGTGTAGGCTTCGGATTTATGTTCACTCAGGTCAAGACCCACCAGTTCTTCCTTGGCGGTAACCCGCAGGCCGGTAGTGGCTTTGACCAACAGAAAAAGAATAAGGCTGGTTATCGCCGCCCACGCGCCTACCGCAAGTATACCTACAAGCTGTATGCCCAACTGGGTAAAGCCGCCGCCGTGGAGCAGGCCGAGCACGCCATCTGCTTCGGCGTTACCCCAAATGCCCACCGCAATGGTACCGAAAATACCGCAGACCAGGTGTACCGAAGAAGCGCCCACCGGGTCGTCAATCTTGAGTACCTTGTCGATGAACTCAACTGCGAGGACTACCAGGATGCCGCCAATAAGACCGATGACAATTGCCGCGCCGGGTGAAACTACCGCACAGGGAGCGGTGATAGCCACAAGGCCGGCCAGCAATCCGTTAAGCGTCATTGAACAATCGGGCTTCTTGAACCATATCCAGGAGAAGATCAGAGCGCTGCACGCGCCGGCAGACGCGGCAAGACAGGTGGTAACACAGACCCGCGCAATGGCCAGTCCGCTCCAGATACCTCCCTCTCCTACGGTAGCGATGCCGGTGGAGGCGGCGTTAAATCCGAACCAGCCGAAGAAGAGCAGCAGTACACCTAACGCGGCGAAAGGAATGTTGTGGCCCGGAAATGCCTTAACGCTGACTCTGCCATCTTCACCCTTGACGTACTTGCCCAGCCGGGGCCCCAGGACCGCCGCGCCCATAAGCGCCGCCCAGCCGCCCACCGAGTGAACCACCGTGGACCCGGCGAAATCATGGAAGCCCATCTTGCTGAGCCAGCCGCCGCCCCAGACCCAGTGACCGGAAATGGGATAGATAAAAGCCGAAATAAAACAGGTGTAAATCAGGTAAGACTTAAACTGAGTCCGTTCCGCCATAGCGCCCGACACGATAGTAGCGGCAGTAGCGGCAAAGACTACCTGAAAGAACCAGGTCTTGTAGAAATTCCCGGTATCAAGATCCAGCGCCATTGGCCCGTGAAAGAACTGATCGGTCCCGATAAGCCCGCCCAGAGCGTCCTTTCCGTACATGAACCCCCAGCCTATGGCCCAGTACACAATGGCGCCAAAGCAAAAGTCCATCACGTTTTTCATGGTGATGTTGGTGGCGTTTTTCGCCCGGGTAAGACCAGTCTCCACCAATGCGAAACCCGCCTGCATGATAAAGACCAGAATAGCCCCCAAAAAGAGCCAAATCACATCCAGCGAGAATCCCAGGCTCTCAAGACTCTCCTGTGCGAAAAGGGTAGCCCCGGCGCACGAAAGCATAATCGCCAACACAAGTAATTTTTTCCTCACCTTTTTGTCCTCCGTAAAAAATTTTTGAGAAAACACACTACGGAGTTAATAGCAAGAAGCGTGCCAAGTGAAACAAAGAATAAAAATAAACAAAGAATAATTAACCGCAAAGGCGAAGAAGGCGAATAAGTATTAGGATATCCGAGCCTTTTTTTCTCCTTCCTTCTTCGCCTTATTCGCCTTTGCGGTTAAATTCTTCATGGATTAAAAGTCGAGTATAGAGTCATCATTACATTTTTGTAGCTTTTGTTTTCTTGTCCTACATTTTTGTAGCGCGGTACAGCTTCCAGTTAATACCGTAGTGATGAACCCGCAGACCCATTTGACGCTCGGTGATGCCCAGGCGGCGGGCGGCGGCGGCCATGTTGCCATCGGCAATTTTCAGGGCTTCCACGATGAGCTCTTTTTCCAGGCGGGAAAGGGCGGCGTCCAGGGTGGTGGTGGGCTCGGTGTTGGTAGAGACTGCGGATTGCAGGCTGGGAGGAAGGTTGTAGGAATGAATCACCATATCGGTGGAAAGGATCACCGCGCGCTCAATGCAGTTTTCCAGTTCCCGCACATTGCCCGGCCAGGAGTAACTGGCAAGCAGATCCAGCGCCGGTGTGGAAATCCGCTTGATGAGCTTGCCGTTTTTCTCGGCGTATTTTTCGGTAAAGTAATCGGCCAAAAGGATGAGATCGCTTTTCCGTTCCCGCAAGGGAGGAATGTGCAAGGGAAACACGTTGAGCCGGTAAAAGAGATCTTCCCGGAACCGGCCGGCTTTTACCTCGGCTTCAAGGTTGCGGTTGGTAGCAGCGATGAGGCGGACATCAACCTTGATGGTGCTGCTGCCTCCTACCCGCTCCAGTTCCCGCTCCTGTAGCACCCGCAGCAACTTTACCTGCACCTGGGGCGTCAGTTCACCGATTTCATCCAGAAAGATGGTTCCCCGGTCGGCCATTTCAAAGCGGCCCTTGTGCTGACTCACGGCACCGGTAAAGGCCCCCTTTTCGTGGCCAAAAAGTTCGCTTTCGATAATCGATTCCGGCAGGGCGGCGCAGTTAATCTTGACCAGCGCCGCAGCAGCCCGCTTTGAAAGCCGGTGCAGCTCCGCCGCCACCAATTCCTTTCCGGTGCCGCTCTCGCCGGTGATAAGCACCGTAGCGTCACTGGGCGCCACCTGGGCAAGCATCTCATGGAGACCCTGCATGGCGCTGCTTGTCCCGATAATCGCGCTTCCCGGCGCAATCCTCCCGCCGTGGTCTTTATTCGGACTTTCCCGGACTTCTCCCCGCAGCGCCGGCGAAGCGTCCATCTCCTGGCGCAGTCTGAACTGTTCCTCCAGAATACGCTCCCGCAGTTTGGCAGAATCCGCAATTATGGAAGAAACCCGCTCAAGAAAGGAGCGATCCCGTTCCATACGCATTTCAATATCTTCGTTTTCAATACGCCGCTCGGCGCTCAAAGTCCCGATGACGCTTCCCCTGGAACGAATGGGGACACAGTAATAGGTGAGCCCCGCCATGTCTTCCCTGGTACGGGTCTTGGCACGGTTGAGAAAATGAATATCTTTGGAAAGATCCGGCACAATAATGGGAAGACCGGTCTCAAACACCCGGCCAACCAGCCCCTCACCCAGCCGGTACACACCCCGCTCTTTTTCTTCCGGAGTCAACCCAAGGGCTTCCTCGATTTTCAGCGTACCCGTAGCCCGGTCCAGCAGTGTTACCATGCCCCAGTGCAGCCCCGCCCGCAGCTCCAGCAAACTGAGAAGCGGCCCCAGGGCGGTGCGCAATTCAACGTGTTTGTCAAAAGTGCGGGCAATATCAAAGAGCAGTTCATATTCCACCCGCTCCTGCTCAATTTGTGAAGAAACCACGGATTCCATAACAGGATTTTATTACAAATATGTAGGAATTTCCAGAGGCAAATGTGTATGCAAGGAAATGTATGCCCCCCTTCCCTATTGGTGGCCATTTGTGCTATATATATAGTATAAATACAAGATGCGACACTAGCTCATCAGGATAGAGCAGCTGCCTTCTAAGCAGCAGGTAGGGGGTTCGAGCCCCTCGTGTCGCGTTTGACGTTTACGATATGTAAACGTCAAAAGCGCCTCACCTTTACAAATAAATAGACTGTGGTAAACTCCGAAAAATCAATTTTATCGGAGGCAAGGATGAAGAAGTACAGCGAAGAAGAAAAAGCAATGTGGATGGAGGATTGGAAGGCGAGCGGGAAAAGCCGTGGCGCCTATGCGAAGGCAAACGGGCTAAATCCCCGAACGCTGAGGAATTGGGAGCGCGCAGGAGCCCCGCCGCAAAATTTCATAGAAGTAAAGGCACATTTGCCGGAAGTGGTGCGGTATCTGCCGGAAATTCTTATAGAAAAGGGAGATGTCAGGATTCATATACCGATATCGATTAACCGGAATGAATTGCGGGCAGTGATTGAAGGGCTGGGCTGCCAATTATGATTTTGGATATAAACACGGTAAGGATATATGTGCGGCCGGGATACACTGATTTGCGGAAGGCAGTCAACGGATTGACGGTGATGATACAGGAACAAATGGAGAAGGATCCGTTCAATGGGAGCGTGTACTTGTTCTGCAACCGGGACCGGAAATTGTTAAAAGCGGTCTGGTGGGACAAGACCGGATTCTGGTTAAGCCAAAAACGGCTGGAGAAAAATAAGTTCCCCTGGCCCTCAGATGAAAAAGCGGTGGAAGAACTCAAGACAGAAGAATTGTATATGCTCCTTTCCGGGATAGATTTTTGGAGGGCACATAAGCCGGTTTTTTATGAACGGGTAAGTTAAAAAAGAAAAAAAACAATGAAAAAGTAAAAAAATAAATTTACATTCATCGCTTAATATGATAGAATTTAAATATGATGAGTTCAGCACGATTAAGCGATGAATCAAAAAATTACATTGCGATTATCGAGAAAGAAAACAGCCAATTAAAGAAAGATCTGCAAAACAATGTGGTTCAATTTGAAGAATATAAAAAGCGAGTGACCGAATTAGAGAACAAGAACCAACAACT
>BNVF01000021.1 GCA_025997895.1 Spirochaetia bacterium | reverse complement strand
CCCTGGCGTTCATCGCCGGATAGCTCGCGCTGCTGATAGCAGGCCGTAATGTCGCATAGGGTACAATCACCAGCGGATTCGCCGTATGCGCCGTAATGGAAGCCCCGCCGGAAGGCTTGCCGTCAACTCCCAGCGTATCGCTAATCGTTGCCAGCGCGTTATCCGCATTGTCGTTTAGAGCGGCAATAATAAAATCCGTCTCAAACGTGGAATCTTGTAAATTAAGAGCTTCCCATTGCGCTTTAGTCAGCACCTGCCACCCGAAAAACCCATACCCGGAGTTAGCCGTCGCCTGCACCGTGAAGGGGTACCCCACTTTTTCCCTGGGCGCTTCCGTAGGAACCGCCGAAAGCGAGCCGGGAATAATCCCGATACTGATAGCGGCAAACGGGGCATTGTCGTAGGCAACCTGTGCGTCAATCTTCTGTAATAATTCGTCCGGCTTATTGCTAAACAGATCGCATGTGGTAAGGAGCAACAGAACCACACTTGCCAATAAAACGCCGCTTTTTTTACACATGATACACCTCGCTTGGGTAAGTTAGAAAAGATGGGAATATATGACTAAATTGGTAATTAAAAATGATGGAACAGTTTCCTGAAGGGAGATCAGCAGGACAGGGGATGCGAATACTAGAGAGAGAGAGAGAGAGAGAGAGAGAGAGAGAGAGAGAGAGAGAGAGCAAGAACCGTGCCAAGTCCACACATCAGGGCACAAAAAACCGGGAATTTTTGGCTGTCTTTTACATTGCGGTCATGCACCATATTGAAAATATATCACCTTTTTCTACGATTTCCATTAATATACTACAATATTTTCATTTGAAAGCGCAAGTCATTTTGAAGAATTTATAACCGCTAAGGCGCCGAAGGCGACAAAGGGGAAGAGAAGACCCTTCGGGACCTGGCAAGCGGGTTAAGCCGCCCTGCTTTGAAGCCGGCTCATGTAATTGCTTATTTTTTAAATCTGTAGCATAATTATATCAATGGCTGAACAAGACCTTGCAAATTATAACGATACGCTCCTGCAAACCCTGCTGGCCCGGAAGGATTGGCTTGAAAAGTCCGAACTGGTCAGAATGAAGGATGAACTGCGGGTGTATCAAAGTGCGTTTGCTTCGCTGTACCATATCTACCTCAAAAAGAAGCTGATAAACGAAGACCCCTATAAGCAGGAGACCAAAATCAGCGAACTGGAAGTGCCCGAAACTGGTACTTTTATCGAGGCAAAACGGGTGGAACAGCTCTCTATCAGGCTTGCCAACTACGATAATCAGCTTGACTTTCTGGTCAATTTTTACCAGTTTGGGGTAGATTTCCTCAATCTTGAGCGGATAAAGCGCATCCTGGGCCTGGTACGTTATGTCGACTGGATTAATCTGAGCCCTGACTCCCAGTCCCACAATACCAAGGCGGTAGCGGAAATTACCTTGCAGTCAAAGGCCGGTGTGGATCAGATTGCCCTCAGTGTTATTGGCGAATCCCTCACCAGGCTTACAAAAGCCACGACTTCGGTAATAGCTATTCTCAAGGACCTTACCGCCTACTACAAAGAAAGTTACAAGCTTAATGTACGGAACGCCGTTACCCGGGGAATGTCCGCGGCGGACGCAAACACGGCGAATATCAAAAAGAAATTTGCCGCCGCCCTGCCGGGTACTCCCTTTTATCAGGAATTTATCGAGGAGATTATCAGGGAAGATTATTCCAAAGATGGGCCTGCCATGAAAGAGGCCATACTCAAATCCCTCAAGCTGGAAGATGAAAAACCCAAGGCCGCCAAGCCTGCAGTAAACTTCAAGGCTACTCTGATGGAAGGTATTCAGGTGATAGGCGGTACCAATGTAACCTTTAGCGAGATTGGCGCCAAAATCGATGAAAACGAGGCCATTCTGGAAAATCAGAAAAACGGGTTCTGGGATAAGGTGCGAAAGCTTATCAAACAGATGACGAACAGCGAACCCGATGAAGTTATCTATGAGCTGCAATATATGGACCCCACCAAGGGAGTGCCGGTAAAAGAGAAAATCAATGTGCACCAGTTCCGGGGCGACATGGATAAAAAGGCCAAAATTCTGGGCAATCTGACATCGGGGCCTGCCACGACGAAACTGTCGGCTATGGCCGAGGAACAGATTATCACCTATCTTGAAAGAAATATCCGGGACGTGCAGTTCCTCCACCGGACTTTGAGCGCGCTGGACGATTATTTCAAATCAAAGGCGCCCCCGGCTGAACGGGAAAAGATCAGAGGTATCAAGCCCGAACTGGCGACTATCAAAAACTGCATTGTCAGGGCCAATCAGCTCCGGCACGAGTACAGCGCTCAAAAGGAAGAAGAAGAACAAATGAAACGCCTGGGTATCAGCCCTGGCGCGTAACACAGGAAAACCAATGACCCGCTTTGCCCTGAAAAAAATCTGCCTGCTTCTGTTCGCCCTGACTCTCTGGGCCTGCAAAAGTTCCCGGAATGTTGCGGACACCGGCGTACCGCCGGAACAGACCGAAAGTCCCCTCCCCTCTCAACCTGAGCCTAAAGCCGAACCTGAGTCCAAAACCGAACAGCCCGACTTTGCCGAGACCCGGCCCAGAGTAGTGATTCGGGATGAGCTTACGGTTGCTCTGTCCAAAAGCGAAGTTGAACTGGATTTCCGCAAATCCTTTCTGGCAAGCGAGGCCCAGCTTTTTACCGCCCTGTATGAGGGGCTTTTTTCGTATCATCCCTTTACTATGGAGCCGGTTCCGGCGGCTGTGGAAAGATGGGAATTATCGGAAGACAAAAAACAGTGGACTTTCACCATCAGGCAAAACGCCCGGTTCTGGAATGGCGATACTTTACGCGCCGAAGATTTCCGCGCCGCCTGGCTTTCCCTTTTATCGCCGGATCGGGACTCTCCCTATTCGAGTCTCTTTGACGTTATCGAAGGCGCCAGGGAATACCGCATCGGCGCCCAAAAAGACGCGGAAAAAGTGGGAATCAGCGTAACCGGGCCCAAGACCCTGGTAGTTAAACTCAACTCGCCGGCGTCGTTTTTCCCCGCCATGCTCTGCCATCACTCATTCAGCCCCATTCATCCCTCAATGCTGCAAAAAGAAGACTGGTCGGCCCAGGAGAAAGGTGTCTGGGAACCCCCGGTTTCCAATGGCCCCTTCAGAATTATCGAAATGAATGAAAATGCCATAGTGCTGAGCAAATCCGATCAATACTGGGACGCCCGGCGGGTTTCGCTTGGCAAGATCACCCTCAAATATACCGAGAACGGCGATGAGGCTTCGGGGCTCTGGAATTCGGGCGAGGCCCGGTGGATCTCCGGGGATGTCAACATGGACACCCTTACCGACCGCTCCGGCATTCAGGTGAACGCCATGTTCGCCACCCATTATTATTTTATCCGCTCCGTTGAAAAGCCCTGGGACGATTACCGCATACGCCGGGCCCTTTCGCTGGCCCTGCCCTGGGATGAAATCCGCTCCGGCCATTTTCTGCCGGCAAAAACCCTCATCTACCCCATACCCGGTTATCCTGAAATCGACGGGCTCTTTGAAACCGATCTGGAAGAGGCGGCGCGGCTCCTGGGAGAGGCAGGTTACTCAGGCGGCATAGGTTTGCCGGATCTGGTGATTCGCCTTACCCCCTCGCCGGAAGCGGCCCGCATTGGCGGCCTTATGGCAAGCACCTGGAAGGAAGAACTCGGTGTGCCGGTGCGGGTAGAGGTCATTCCCTACAGCCGCTATTTCCGGGCCATGAAGGAAGACGGCTACAGTGTAGGTTCATCAACCTGGATTGGGGACTTTGCCGATCCTTACACCTTCCTGCAAATGTGGCGCCGGAATTCCAACCTGAACGACGCGGGTTACAGTGACGACGATTATGAAAAATTGATGGAACAATCCATGCTTGAAGACGGCGATACCCGGCTTGCAACTCTGGCGGAGGCTGAAAAACTTCTCCTTGAGCGGGGCTCAGTGCTGCCCATTTCCTACACCCCGGCGATCAACATTGTCGATATTAATGAACTGGACGGCTGGTTTCCCAACGCCCTGGATATTCATCCTTTTAAATACATTACCTTTAAAGCATTCCGCCCTCTGCCGGGAGTAGTACAACTCAAGGCCGCAGAGGCGGTTGCGGCAAAATGACACGGCTGGGACTGGGGAAGGATCTGCACCGCCTGGTCAAGCGGCGGCGTTTTCTGCTGGGGGGCATTACAATTCCCGCGGCAAAAGGCGAACTGGGCCACTCAGACGGCGATGTGCTGACCCATGCGGTGATTGACGCCCTATTGGGCGCGGCGGGCCTGGGCGACATAGGCGAACTTTTTCCGCCTACGGCCCCGAGCTTTAAAGACGCCGATTCTATTGGCCTGCTCCGTATCGCCTTTGAACTGGTAAAAAAAGCCGGCTGGCGATTAATCAACCTTGACTGTGTGGTCTGCTGCGAACAGCCAAAACTGCTTCCCTACCGCAAAGATATACGCAAATCCCTGGCGGAAGCCCTTGATGTTTCCATTGACCAGGTCTTCCTTAAAGGCAAGACCGGCGAGGGCCTGGGGCCGGTGGGAAAAGGCAAGGCCGTAGAAGCCCTGGCCGTGTGCCTGCTGGAGCGGGATTAGTAATAAATATGGAAAAGAAATCCGCGCAAAGCGCCAAAATTGAATGGGATGCCATTTTCCGCAGCCTTGAAGCGTGGCGCAAAGAATTGCAGCGCTCCGCCGCTGCCGGCGAAGCCGCCGACCCCTCGGTAACCACCGTAGCTGAGCGTTACCGCCGCGACCCCTGGGCGGTATTGGTCTCCACGATTTTAAGCCTCCGTACCAAAGACGAAGTAACCCTGGAAAGCTCAAAGCGGCTGCTTGAAAAAGCGCCAAGCCCTGTTAAAATGGCCGCCCTGAGGGAAGACACCGTCGCCCGCCTTGCCTACCCTGCGGGCTTTTACCGTACCAAGGCCGCAAGCCTGAAAAAAATCGCCGCCATATTGTTAAAGGACTACGGCGGCACCGTCCCGGCGGACATGGACGCCCTGCTGGCCCTGCCGGGGGTAGGGCGAAAAACCGCCAATCTGGTACTTATCGAAGCCTTTGACCTTCCCGGCATTTGCGTGGACATTCATGTACACCGCATATCAAACCGCTGCGGCTGGCTTGTTACCAAAGCCCCGGAAGAAACCGAAATGACTCTGCGGGAGATACTTCCCAAAAAATACTGGAAAACCATTAACTCCCTGCTGGTACTCTACGGCCAAAACCTCTGCCGCCCGGTAAGCCCCTTCTGCTCCCGCTGCGTAATAGAAAACCAATGCAAACGTACCGGCGTGGAACGCTTTAGATAGCGCGTAACGCTGCGGCTTTTACAACAATTCCCCATAACGCCACACAAACACCTTTTTGATGAGCGTTACCAGGATCATATAGCCCAGGATAATCGCCCCAAGGTAGTAGAAGTAGAAGTGCGGCAGGCGATGCATCCCCAGCGAAAGTCCCAGGGAGGTGTAGGGAATGATAGTTCCGGTGGCTATGCCCGCTGTGGTGAGCAGGGCAAGCTGCCATGAGGCCCTGCTCTGTACAAAGGGAATCCTCGGCGTGCGTATCATGTGGATTACCAGGGTCTGGGACCAGAGGGATTCCACAAACCAGCCGGCGTGGAACAGCATGGCAAAAAGCTGCACATTGCTGCCTGCGCTGCCGTAGGGGCCACCCGCGAAAAGGGGGCAGATAACAAAGAAAAGCAGGGCATAGGTTACGATGTCAAAAACCGAACTGGTGGGGCCTATCCAGAGCATAAAACGGCTGATGGAAGAAGCATCCCAGGTGCGGGGCTTCTTGAGATAACCGGTGTCAACATTGTCCCAGGGAACGGCGATGCAGGAGATATCGTAGATAAGGTTCAGCACCAGAATCTGAATTGGCAGCATGGGAAGGAAGGGCAAAAAGGCCGAAGCCGCCAAAACGGAAAACATATTGCCAAAATTGGAACTGGCGGTCATCTTGATGTACTTGATGATATTGGCGTAAATTTTTCTGCCTTCTATTACCCCCTCTTCCAGCACCATGAGGTCTTTTTCCAAAAGAATGATGTTAGCCGATTCCTTGGCAATATCCACTGCCGTATCCACTGAGATCCCTACATCCGCCGCCTTCATGGCCGCAGCGTCATTGATGCCATCCCCCATAAAGCCCACAGTATGTCCGGCGCTCCGCAATGCCCTCACAATGCGCGCCTTCTGGGATGGGGATAGTTTGGCGAATACAGCGATTTCTTCCGCCGCCTTAGCCAGGGCCGCATCGTCCAGCAGATCGACCTGGGAGCCCAGGAGTATCTTTTCCGCGTCTATGCCCACCGCACGGCACACGCTTCCGGTAACTCCGTCATTGTCCCCGGTGAGTACCTTGACCCGCACGCCGTATTCACCCAGGGCGGAGATGGCCCGGGCGGAACTGTCTTTGGGCGGATCAAGGAAGGCCAGATAACCGATGAATACCATATCGCTTTCGTCGGCGGCGCTAAGCGCTGACCCGGAGGCGGTTTTTTTCTTTGCCACTCCCAGAACCCGCATACCGTCGCTGTTGTACTTTCCACAAGAGGAAAGTATCTGTTCCTTCCGTTCCGCAGTCAGCGGCTCAACCTGCCCCTGATAGCCCACCCAGGCGGAGACCGCCATCATTTCCTCAATCGCGCCCTTGGTAATAAGCTCCACCTCGGCCTCGGTCGAAGGATCTTCCACCACAACACTCATGCGGCGGCGGTTAAAATCAAAAGGTATCTCGTCAACTTTTTTGTAGCGGGAAACCTCGGCATTGGTACTTTCCCGCCGGAAACATTCTTCCCATATTGCTTGATTCTGCCGGGCGCGCTCAATAATGGAAATGTCCATCAGGTTTTTGAGTCCTGTCTGGTAGTAGCTGTTGAGGAAGGCGTAGCGGAGCACCTCAAGGTCATCGTTGCCGTGTATGTCCAGGTGGTATTCAAGGATAACCTTGTCCTGGGTAATGGTTCCGGTCTTATCGGTACAGAGTACATCCATAGCGCCGAAATTCTGGATAGAATTGAGGTTCTTGACGATAACCCGCTTTTTGGACATGGCCACCGCGCCCTTGGCCAGGTTTGCGGAAACTATCATGGGGAGCATTTCCGGCGTAAGCCCGACAGCCACCGACAGGGCAAAGAGGAATGACTCAAACCAGTTTCCTTTGGTAAAGCCGTTGAGCAAAAACACCACTGGTACCATGACCAGCATGAACCGTATCAGTACCCAGGAAACCGCATTGACCCCCCGCTCAAAACTGGTGGGTGGCGCCTTGACCTGCAGCTGCGCCGCGATGGAGCCCAGCACCGTGTCATCCCCCACCGCCAGCACCAGCGCCTCGGCGGAGCCCGAGATAACGTTAGTCCCCATAAATGCCAGATTGTTCAGTTCCAGGGGATTGGAAAGACGTTCCGCTATGTGATGACTTAATTTTTCCACCGGTTCGCTTTCCCCGGTAAGGGCGGACTGGCTGATAAAGAGGTCTCTGGCCGCAAGGATGCGGACATCCGCCGGAACCATGTCTCCGGCGGCAAGGTACACCCGGTCTCCCACCACGATTTCATCCAGAGGTATTTCCTGTTTCTCAAATCTGGTTCCGCCGTTTTCGTTTACCGGAACCTGCCGGGCCACTGCGGCAGTAGTTTCCACCATTTCGGAGAGCCGTTCCGCGGCATTACCGCTCCGCAGTTCCTGGAAAAAGCGCAGCATACCGCTGATAGTTACCATAGTGAGTACAATAACCACCGCCGCAATGTCCCGGGTAAGGAAAGCGATCACCGCCAGGGCGGCCAGCACAATGGTAAAGGGGTTTATAAAAGAGGCGGCGAAACGCTTGGGAAGGGAATCTTTCTTGTGGCGGGTGATGACATTACGGCCGTATTCATCCTGCATTTCCTCGACTTTTTCCGCGTCATAGCCGTCAGCGTTGTCATACTGCACCAGCAGCATTTCCGCCGGCCGTTCCGCAGCGCGGAGGAGCCGCCGCTTTGCCCTGATTGCGTTTTTATTTACCCGTATTTGGTTTTTGTTTCTTGCCATAACCATTCATCCCTGGGATAAAAACAGAGCGTAGCAAGCAAAATTAAGAGAGACGGAAAGGTATCAAAAAAAGCGCAAGGTAGTGGGCTGCCCGTATCGGGCTTGGGAGACCCCATTTCTGCTACAGAAACACTCAGGTCCTTTCATCGGATAATGCGCATTTTTGGCACGCCGCTCATAATTTCTGCCGCTACTACCGCCATCATCGTCCATGGACTGCCTCCTGTATCAGAGTTTGAGGGGAATTCCCTTTTGAGAATCTATCAGATAAGTGCGGTTGTGGTCAAGTATACGAATTGCGCAGGGGACGGTGGGTATGTACCTTTTCCCCGCATCGCCTTATACTAAAATCAATGTTCCTTGATTTTTTATTTGCCCTTAAACGAATAAAAGTCTTCGCCCTTGTGGGAGAAAGCGGCACGGGAAAGAGTTTCCGGGCAAAGCTGGTAGCCCAAAAATATGGCATTGAATACATTATTGACGACGGGCTTTTGATCAAGGAAAACCGGATTTTGGCGGGTCATTCGGCGAAAAAGGAAAAGACCTTCATGGCGGCGGTCAAAGTTGCCCTCTTTGATGAAAAGGCCCACCGGGACGAGGTGGCCCGCCGGCTCCAGAGCGAAAAAATCAAGCGCATCCTGCTGTTGGGTACTTCGGAAAAAATGATTATCAAAATCGCCTCCCGCCTGCAGCTTCCGCCTCCGTCAAAAATTGTCAAAATTGAGGATATCGCATCCCAGGATGAAATTGACAAAGCGATCAGAACCAGGCGCATCGAAGGCAAACACGTTATCCCGGTGCCGTCCATCGAAGTAAAGCGGAGTTATCCCAATATTTTTTACGATGCCATCAGGATATTCAAACGGCGCAAGGGGCCCGGCGGCATGGGCCCCATTCTCAAAGTGCATGAAAAATCGGTAGTGCGGCCTGAGTATTCAAAACGGGGTAAGGTGATCATCTCCGAGGCCGCCCTGAGTCAGATGGTCATTCATTGTGTTGACGAATACAATCAGAACATCAGAATCAAAAAGATCCTGGTACGGGATGATGATATGGGGTACCGTCTGGTAATCACTATTGACGTGCCCTACGGAATTCAACTGGGGGGAAACATACACGAGCTGCAACAGTATATCATTGACAATATTGAACGATACACGGGGATTTTGATCGAGGAAGTGAATATTATTATTGACAAGATTACGCAGTAATCAGATTACGCAGTAATCAGATTACACAATAGGAGTTGGGGATGAGATACCGGGCGGTTTGGTGTTTGATTTTTGTTTTGGCAGCGGGAGTTACAGCTAACGCTGCTAACGTTACGCGCACTGAGCATTTTGAGATTGTGTTTGATGATGACGGCGGGGATGCGGAGACTGTTGGGGCGCAAATGGAGACGCGGTTTGGGGTGTATAACCGGCTGTTCAGATTTGACCCGGAACAGGCGGTGTTTCCGCTCAGGGTACGGGCCTTTACGGATACTGACGCCTATAACGCATATGTAGAATCTCGGCTGAAAACGCCTTTACCGGGGGCGGTGTATCTGCATTATTCCCAAACCGAAAAAAGGGAACTGGTGATTAATTGCGGCAGCGCCGAAGAAAAGAGCACCCTCCCCTATCAGGCCTTTGTGCAGTTTTTCAGGGCCTTTGTCACCCAGCCCCCGGCATGGATGCGGGAAGGGTTCGCGTTTTTTTTCAATACTCTCATTTTTACCGGCGAAGGCCAGCTTGCATACGAGGAAAATCTTGCCTGGCTTGAAACAGTCAAAACCATGCAAAACAGGCCCGCTATTGAGGAAATACTTCTCGCCGATGATCCGTCCGGCTCTGATTTTCAGAGTCTCGCGTGGTCCCTGGTTTCATTTTTTATCAACAGCGGCAAGGAAGAATACGCCAGGGCTTTAACCGATAGTTTTATGGCGCTTTCCAATGCCAATACCGGGGCGCAGAATACCCAGGCGGTCATGAAGCGTATCATGCTGGGAAATAGCGCCGATGGTCTTGCCAAAGATTATGAAAATTACCTGGATTCCCGCAAAACCTTTACCGAGCTAATTACCGCCGGGCAAATGGCCTATAACGCCGGCGACAGGCTGGGCGCGGAACTTTCCTTCCGCAGCGCCCTGGATCAAAAACCCGGACACTTTGTTCCCCTGTATTACCTGGGTCTCCTGGCCTACGAAGGAAACGATTTTGCTGTGGCGGAACAGTTCTACCAGGCCAGTATGCAGGGCGACGCCGATCAGCCGCTGGTACTCTACGCCCTGGGCATCAATGCCGCCGCCGCAGGCAAGAACGCCCAGGCGGTGGATTATTTACGCCAGGCAGCAGCGGCCGCGCCGGAACGTTACCGGGACAAGGCGGAGCATATTATTTCACGGCTGGGCAAGTAGTCAGTACCCAGCGGCTATCCTGCCTGAAAGCAATTTCACCGCTGAACTTGTACCGATTCTATCCGCGCCGGCAGTGATAAATGTCTCAAGGTCTTCACGGGTTTTCACACCACCGGCGGCCTTTATTTTTACCCCCACCCCAATATGCTGTTTGAAAAGTTTGACATCAGCCAGTGTTGCGCCAGCGGTTCCAAAGCCGGTGGATGTTTTGATATAGTCCGCGCCCGCTTCGGTAACAATGCCGCAGAGACGTATCTTCTCGTCTTCGGTAAGATAGCAGGTTTCAATGATCACCTTGAGGATATGGTTCCCCACCACTTTTTTTATCAGCCTGATCTCTTCCAGCACCCAGTCAAAATGACCGTTCTTTACATCGCCGACATTAATCACCATATCAATTTCGGTGGCGCCGCTCTTGACAGCCTTTTCAGCTTCCAGAATTTTCGCGGCAGCAATATTGTAACCCAGGGGAAACCCTATCACCGTAGCAATAACCGGCTCACTGCCGTATTCCTCATAAACCGGCTTTACATAAGAAGGGGGAATACAAACCGCCGCCGTTTTATAGCGCAGCGCCTCATCACAAAGGGTTTTAATCTCCTCCCAGGAAGAGACTGCCTTTAGCAAGGTGTGATCAATACGCCTGAGTATTTCCTCATTAGTCACAATTCCCCCTCCCCCCAATGGCTGTTTACGCCGCTAAAGTGGCGTAAACAGCTTCGATCAACGCAGTGCGCAGCATTGCGTTGATCGAGGTTGTATCTGCCGTTTTAATGGCAGATACAACCCTACTTGATGTACAGCGGCCGCTCCTCATACTTCGTATGCAGCAACTCATGCGCCTTGTGCCCGTTAGGCTCACCCAGGAATTCCTGGTACACCTGGTTAATAAAGGGATTCTGATGCGAACAACGGTACTTCGACTTCTCGTCATCGTTATAAATACCGGTGGTGCGCTGCTTGCGAACCTCGTCGGTACAGCCGTAGGGCTGACCGCCGCCGCCAATACAGCCGCCGCGGCAGGCCATAACTTCCACAAAGTGGTAAGGCGTTTCTTTCCCTGCATCACGGGCGGCGCGTATGCTGTTCAGCACCGCTTCGATATTTCCCATCTGGTGGGCAATGGCGATACGGATTTTTGTACCATTGCCAAAATCCACTTCCGCTTCTTTTACCCCTTCAAGGCCCCGGGCGGGTTTGAAGTTCACATCGGGCAGCTCCTTTTTGGTTACCAGGAAATAGGCGCTGCGCACAGCAGCTTCCATGACACCGCCGGTAACGCCGAAGATGGTGCCCGCGCCGGTGTAGGGACCAAGGGGGCTATCCGCTTCTTCATCGTCAAGTTTGAGGATGTCGATGCCCGCCTGCTTGATCATACGCGCCAGTTCCCTGGTGGTAATAACGATATCCACGTCGTAACCGTGGCCGGAACTCTTCATGTCATCGTTGCGGTGACTTTCCCACTTCTTGGCAGTGCAGGGCATTACCGAGACCGAGTACACCTTGTCCGGATTTATGCCGGCCTTGTCCGCCCAGTACGCCTTGATCATGGCGCCCATCATCTGCTGGGGCGATTTTGCCGTGGAGAAATTGGGAATCATGTCGTTGTAATATTTCTCCATGTAATCGACCCAGGCGGGACAGCAGGAGGTGATAAGCGGGATAGCACTGTCTTTCTCGGTCAGGCGCTTCACCAGCTCGGTACCCTCTTCCATGATGGTAAGATCGGCGGAGAAATTGGTGTCAAAGACAGTCTTAAAGCCCAGGCGCCGCAGGGCGGCGTATATCTTTTTGGTGTATACCGTGCCCGGGGGCAAGCCGAATTCTTCGCCAAGGGCGACCCGGACAGCCGGGGCGATCTGCACCACCGAGTGCATATCGGGATTGTGCAGGGCCTGCCAGACTTTGGACGTATCGTCCCGCTCGTAGATGGCTCCCACCGGGCAGTGGGCGGCGCACTGGCCGCATTTGATACAGGGACTTTCACCTAACGGAGCGTCGGCGGCGCTGGCGATTTTTCCCTTGATGCCACGGCCCAGGAATTCCAGGGCCCACACATTCTGCACTTCCTGGCAGACCTTAACGCAGCGTCCGCAGCGTATACACTTCTCGGGGTTCAGCACAATCGCCGGGTTGGAATCGTCAATGGAGAGCCCATTCATTACCTTTTTGTACGGCGATTCCCGAATACCGAATTCCGCCGCCAGGGTTTGCAGCTCGCAGCTTCCATTCCGGGGGCACTGGAGACAGTCGTTGGGATGATTGGAAAGGATCAGCTCCAGCACGGTGCGCCGGGTGGCGATAATTTCCGCGTCATGGGTGATGATCTCCTTGCCTTCCATGCTTCCATCCACCGGCGTGGTACAGGCCCGGATCATACGGGGACTGCCGGCCATACGGACTATGCAGATGCCGCAGGAGGCCCAGGCCGGAAGGTCGGGATTATAACACAGGGTGGGAATTTTGACGTTCACCTTTTTGGCCGCTTCAAGGATCATCGTCCCCTCTTCAACCTGAACCGGAATGCCGTTTATTTTAAAGTTTATCATTTCTCTATATCTCCTTAACCCTTGGAAATCGCGCCGAATTTACAGGTATTGATGCACTCGCCGCATTTGAGACACGCCGCCTGATCGATAATATAGGGGGGTCGCTTCTTGTCCGGGTACTTGGCGGCGTCCTCCAGGGCAATACAGTTGCCGGGGCACTTTTTGGCGCAGGCGCCGCAGCCAATACACTTCGCCGCATCAATCGTAAAGCGCACCAGACTTTTACACTTACCGGAGCGGCACTTCTTGTCATGGATGTGCGCCAGGTATTCTTCCCGGAAATTCTTGATCGTGGAAAGGGTGGGGTTCGGCGCGGTCTGGCCCAGGGCGCAGAGACTTGCCTTGGCCATAGCCTTGCCAATGGAATCCAATTTGTCCAGGTCCGATTCCTCGCCGTTGCCCTTGGCGATCTTTTCCAGGATATTGAGTATCTGGGTGGTACCGATACGGCAGGGCGAACACTTACCGCAGCTTTCATCCACGCAGAAGTCCATGTAAAACCGTGCCACGTCAACCACGCAATCGTCCTCGTCCATAACGATCATGCCGCCTGAACCCATCATGGAGCCGTTGGCGGCGAGGGTTTCAAAGTCAATGGGCAAATCCAGGGATTTCTCGGTAAGTATGCCGCCTGAAGGGCCACCGGTCTGCACGCCTTTGAACTTTTTACCGCCTTTGATACCGCCGCCTATCTCAAAGATGATCTCCCGCAGGGTGGTACCCATTGGTACTTCCACCAGCCCTGAGTTTTTGACCTTACCGGTAAGGGCGAATACCTTGGTTCCCTTGGATTTTTCGGTGCCAAGCTTTGCGAGCCAGGCGCCGCCTTTGGCGGTGATCACCGGAATATTGGCCAGGGTTTCCACATTGTTGATAATCGTGGGGCGCTGCCACAGGCCCTTGTTTGCCGGGAAGGGCGGCTTGGGAACCGGCATACCCCGGTTGCCTTCAACTGATTTAATCAGCGCTGTTTCTTCGCCGCAGACAAAGGCCCCCGCGCCCAGGCGGATTTCAATGTCAAAATCAAAACCCGAACCCAGGATGTTTTTGCCCAACAGGCCGTATTCCTGAGCCTGCTTCAACGCGATCTTCAGCCGTTCAATGGCCAGGGGATATTCGGCGCGGATGTACACATAACCCTGATGGGCGCCTATGGCCTTGCCAGCGGTGATCATGCCTTCGATAACCGAGTGGGGATCGCCTTCAATGGTGGACCTGTCCATGTACGCGCCGGGGTCGCCTTCATCGGCATTGCAGATAACGTACTTGGTATCGCCCTGGGCCTTGCGGGCAAGGTCCCATTTAAGCCAGGTGGGGAAGCCTGCGCCGCCCCGCCCCCGCAGCCCCGAGACTTTCATCTCCTCGATGGTCTGTTCCGGTGTCCACTGGAAGAGCACCTTCTCAAGGCCAGTATAACCTTCGCGGGCAATATACTCGTCGATATTTTCAGGATCGATAACGCCGCAGTTGCGCAGCACTACCCGTACCTGTTTCTGGTAGAACTGAATGTCCTCCACGGCGGTACTCTTTTTCGCGGCATCTTCGGCATAGAGCAGCCGTTTGACCTCCCGGCCCTTTACGATCTGCTCGGCAATGATTTCTTTGGCGTCTTCGGGTTTGACATCCACATAGAAGGATTCTTCAGGAAGCACCTTGACGATGGGGCCCCGTTCGCAAAAACCGAAACAGCCGGTTTGTACGATCTGCACCTCATTGGTAACATTGTGGGCTTTCGCTTCCTTGAGGAGTTCTTCGTAGATCTCCCTTCCTTTGTTGGATTCGCAGGCGGTACCGCCGCAACAAAGGATAAAGTGGTTATATGCCATTATCTCCTCCTATTTAAGAATATCTGCGGCGGGCCGGTTAAGGATATGGTTTTCCACCAGTTCATGGCCCACTAAATGCTTTGTTACGATTTCCTTGGCTACCGCCGCATCCACGTTGCCGTAAATGACGCCGGGCATACCCGGGGAAATCACCTCTACTGTCGGCTCTGAATGGCAGAGCCCCATACAGCCGGTCTGGCGCACCAGTACGCTGTCCACCAGTTTGTACTCATCCAGGGCGTTAATAAAAGCGTCCAGAGTCTGCTTGGCCCCCGCGGCTATACCGCAGGTTCCCATACCGACGATAACCTGGGTCTCTTTACCCTCGGCCTCGCGGCGCTGGATATCCGTCTTTTTTGATTCTCTGAGCTTGCGAAGCTCTTCCAATGTCATTGCCATATTTTCTCTCCTCTCTTCTAACGTTCATTGTGCAGTTTGCAAAGCAAACTGCTTAAGTGAGAACACACAGTGTTTTCACTCTTCATCATCTTCAAGGGACCGCAAATACTTGTCCAGCAGTATCAATGAAGTAGCATCTTCAAGATCGCCCAGGGCTTCGGCAAGTTCCGATTTGCGGACCTCGTATTTTGTCTCCTTTCCGTCCTCTCGTGTAAGGGTTCGGCGTATAAGTATATCTGCCGGGCCGTTAAACATCAGGATAGTCCTGAACATCCCCGGCAAATCACCGATGGGAGGGGTATCCACATTGCCGGTATCGAACCAGGCAGTGGCCATTGTTCCTTTCCCTTTTTCGGACTGCACATCCCATCCGCCGCCGGATTGCTCTGCAGTCTGGATCAAAAAGGGAATCCCCAGGCCCACCTTCCGGTGCGGGTGCTTTATCCCGTCGGTAACAAAAGGGTCCACCGCGCGGCCAAGCTCCTCTTTGGTCATACCCTTTCCGTTATCTTTCACCAGGAAACGGAATTCCTTGCCGCCTTCGGTTACCTCAAGCTCCACCAGATCCGCCCCCGCCTCGGAGGCATTCTGGGTAATATCGGTAATAAGATCGGCTAAGGTAAAATGCATTTATACGTTCTGATATTTGGCGATAATGCCGGGAAGCATATCCTTGGTGAGTTTGCCGTAGGTATCGTTCCCCACCGTCAAAACCGGCGCCAGACCGCAGCAGCCCACGCAGCGGACAGGATCAACTGAGAATTGCCCGTCCTGGGTAACGCCATCAGGCTCAAGCCCCAGCAGGCTGCGGGTTTCCTCGATCAGATCCTGGCCGCCTTTCAGGTAGCAGGCAGTACCCAAACACACCGAGATTTTATGCTTGCCCGGTTTGGTGGTTTTGAAAAAATGATAAAAAGTGATGACCCCGTAAATCCGGGCAAGGGGAATTCCGGTAAGCAATGACAACTTTTCCGCCGCCGGCCGGGAAATAAAGCCAAAAGTTTCCTGGGTTTTGTGGAGAATCATGATAAGACTCCCCGGTTTAACCTTCCATTCGTCGATAAAAGAAAGCAATTCCTGGGGAAAAGTAATAT
Organism: Spirochaetia bacterium; assembly: GCA_025997895.1. Lineage (GTDB taxonomy): Bacteria > Spirochaetota > Spirochaetia > Treponematales > Breznakiellaceae > WQXQ01. Next base: position 33,213 of record BNVF01000021.1, on the reverse strand, counting down.
CCCCATCCGTTTTAACCGCGACTGCCATGCAAACCCCCATTTGGATATAATTTTATCGTATTCTAGACATCTTATAGCTTTTGAAGGAAATTAGCAAGTTCTTTCGAAAATATTTTAAGCGGTTACCTTTTCCGGTCAAGAAAGCCGAGCTTCCAACCGAAGAGGAGACCGAAGATCAGGGTGCCGTGGGTGTTTTCCGTGACTAATGTAAACTCGCCGAGCAGACTGTAGGCCATGGATAGGTCGATAAAAAATGCGTCCCTCTTGATGCCCCGAAAGCCCACTTGCGTACCGGCGAGAACTGAAAGCCAGGGTATTTGTGTGCCAGGCGACAGCGACATGGTGTATTCCGCGCCGAAATACGGCTCAAGCATCATGTAGTTGCCCGGTTTTACCACGCCCTTTAACGCGGCGTCAAATGCGAGTACCGGTTTATAACTTTCACCGTCATGCAGGGCGCGGAATTTTCCGGCGGCCTGGACGGACAGAAAATTTAAAAATTGCAGCTCGTAACCAAGAGCTACGCCCGGCATCACCATGCCCTGCGCCGCAGACAGGGTGTTTTGATTCACAAAAAAAATCATATCGCCGCCCAGGGCGAATGATACATACATCCACTTGTTCCGCCAGAGATCGGGAATCGCTGCTGCCGGGGCTTGCTCATCCATGAGACGGGAATTCTCCTCCAGCACATCCAGGGGAATATTCGCCATTGCCCGGTACATGAGATACTGATTCCAGTCGTTCATTTCATCCAGCCCGGTGAAGGGGAACGTAAATTCCACCACTTCCGAATTGTCGGAACTGTTCAAAAGCGCAAGTTTTACCTCATACTGTTTTTCGTCCGGATCGGAGCCGAAAGCGTCGTTCGACTGGATGGTGAACTGCATCATATAATTGGATTCGGCTTGCGTATCGACGACCCCATAACCGGCGCTGGACAGCTCCATTTTGAAATTATCGAAAAAATATTTCTGTTGTTCCGGGTTCCCGCCTGAGACCGGGGGGATATACACGCGGATGGCATTGCGCATCTGGGAAAAGCAGCACGAAGTGGCGCAGAGCAGAAACAAGAGAAAGAGCATTCTTTTTTTGGATATAGGCATCGGATTATTCAATGATAATAAACGGTCCTTCCGCTGAAGGCGGCCCTTTCTCCGGGTCGTACACCACAACGACAAAATCCGCAACCTTGCCCCGGTACGATACGGTTCCCCTTTTTTCGCCGGCGATGTTAAAGGAGTTGTCATAGTCTACCCGGGTGGATTTGACCGGAACGTCATGGGTGTGGCCGGTAGCGTCCACTACGGTAACGGTCAGTTCATCGGCGGGCAGAAAGTTGTAATCGATGAGGTAGAAAAACTGCCGGGGCTTTACCGTGAGCGAGCTGATGCCGTCCTCCAGGTACGGGACGACAACACAGCGGCACAGCGCGAAACCGGCGGTGAGTATCAGGATGAACGGAATACAGCGTTTTTGCATACCCATTCCTTACCCCGCACGGCAACACCGCACAGGGGTAAGAAAATTCACTTATGGATTGACTACGATGGTGGGGATGGTACCCAGGCCTGAGCCGCCATCTCCTACTTTTAGTAAGACCCCGCCGCCGACCTTGCCGCTAATATCCCATTCGGCGTTAAGGCCGTTTCTGACTGTCCACTTCTGGAAACCCGCATCTTGAGCGTTTACCGCAGTCCACGCCGGAGTGCCGCCCAGTCCGCCGGAGTCTACTTTGCGCACAAAGCCGTAGTAAGTGAAGTCCAGGTAGATCCGCACGCTGGCATCAGTCTTGGGATACCACGCCATCGGTATTTCCTTTTTCAGCGAAATCGAACCCAGTGTGCTGTTAGCGTAATAATTATAATCAGTAAAAGCGAGGGGCGCATCAGACCAGTCAACAAAGACGGCATCATCAGTGCTGCCCGCACCGAAGGACTGCTCCCTTTTGATTTTTGCCTGGGTAAAGAGTATATCGGTGCCTGGGGTAAAGTCGCCGGTGGGATCTGCAGTCACCGCTTCGCCTTTGAGCGCGGAGAGCAGCGCGGTTACACCGTTTATCGTAATCGTGAGGGTGTTATCTGCTGTCGCTGTCGCTGTCGTGGTGGGTATGCTCAGTTCCATCAGCTGGGTGGTTGGGTTACGGACGGCTAACCTTGGAAGCACACCTGTGGCGACCGGAGTTAAACCGTTCAGGGTCATGGAAAAATCAGTTGTGGGGTCGATGGTGATATAGGGGCCGGTCACCGTGAGCTCATTGGGTCCTGCAATAACAGTCTGCCTCTCCCAAAATTCGGCCCCGAGCAGGGTGGCACTGGTACCGTCATCGGTACGGTAGCCTTGCAGCAACAGCACATTGTATGTAGCGCCTTCGTCCACGGGAACAATGAGGCTTCCGGAACGTTTGAAACTCCGTGCGCTGGTAAAATTACCGGTTGGGACATAGTTAGGGGCGTCGCCCAGTTTTTCCACAATAAGCTCGTAGTAGTTTATCTGGCTGAGTAACTGGGTCGGTGTGAGCGAGCGGGCCGATTTGCCTGATAGGCCGGAGCTTATTTTGATATAAGCTTTGTAGGGGATTACTTCTTCGCCGTCGCCGGGCGCGCTCAGGGCGGGCGCGCAGGAAGCGAAAAGGACCGCGAGGACCAGGGCGGTTGCGGCAAATGCCACGGTAAATGCTGCGGCAGATGCCGCTACCACCGGTGTCCGTTTCAGAGTAACAAGTTTCTTTTTCATCTTTTTCTCCTTCTTAAATAATTTTTCTTATTCGTGTTAAGGGGTTTAACACCCCGAATACAAATACCTTGACCATTTGCTCTTTCCGGCGTTTTGTGGTAGAGTAGCAACAGGAGGCCGAACATGAGCGAACTCGCCATTTTGCACAGTGAAATTGATACCCTTCCCCAACACTGTGTGAGTGAAGTGCTGGATTTTGTGGGCTACCTCAAGCAGCGGAAAGCGCAGCAGGATTTGGACGAATCCAATGACGAACCCAACGAGGAAACCATCGCCGCCATTGAGGAAGGGGAAGCCATGATGAGAGGCGAAATTCCCTCTCCGACATTTAATTCCCTTGAGGAAGTGCTGGCGGACCTGCGGAGCTAGGCCGTGCTTAAAGTCAAACTCGGTACAACGTTCAAAAAAGAATTTGCCCTGGTGGAAAAACGGGGCAGGGACATGAGCAAAATCATCGACGTAATGGGGCTGCTCATCAACGAACAGCCTCTGCCCCCGGAGCGTCTTGATCACCCGCTGCGCGGCAATTACAACAATTACCGCGAATGTCACATACAGGGTGATTGGGTGCTTATCTACCGGATATATCCGGTAGAGCGAACGATTTTGTTTTACCGCACGGGAACCCATTCCGATCTGTTCAAAAAATAACATTCATCTCCTCTCTCAAATTCAGCGCCTTTTGAGTGTGGAGTTAGAAAAACTTCACACTTCACACTTCACACTTCACACTTCTTATTTCTCCCACCACAACCGCGGCAGATCGCCGCCGCCGGTAGTACCGTCTTTCCAATAATGCCCTGATGTGCCGGGGTCGACGGTATCGGTACCCCATTCGGCATGGACTGTGCTGGGTGGGAACGCGGGCGAGGTAAACAAGCCGCCGTCGGTTACGGAACCGACGCCGACAGCAGCAGCCGGTCCCACCCAATAGCAGTCTGTAACAATGCGGTTGTTTGTCCCCACCACGCTACCTATATCAGAGCCGCTTCCTGTTACTAGGCCGATGTTGTAGCAGGCGGCGATAAGGTTGCCGGGGCCATTGACACCGGTTATTCCCACAATGCCGCCGATGCTATTCCCCGATCCGCCGACAATAGCGCCGGTGTTGTAGCAGGCGATGGCCGTACCATGATCGAACCAGCCCGCGATGCCGCCGATATAGCCAGGACCGTTAATCGTGCCGTCATTACGGCAACCGGTAATCATGCCGTCGTTAATCCCTGCGATACCACCGGCTATCCCGGTCGTACTGGTAATCGTGCCGGTATTGTAGCAGCCGGTAGTCGTAGAGTTTATTTCGTTAGACCCTGCGATGCCGCCGACATACTGATTACCGGTTATCGTACCGGCATTGGAGCAGCCGATAACCTTGGCACCGGCTTGTACATCCCCCACGATGCCGCCAGTGTATAGGTTGCCTTCGACAGATGAACCGGCGGCTATATGCACGTTTTTAATCGTTGCGCTGCCGCCTGCGGTTTCACCGAAGAGCCCCACGTCATTGGCTGCCCCCGTTATCTGAAGACGCTTAATCTGGAAGCCGGCGCCGTCAAAGGTTCCGGTAAATGCGCCGCCGCCATCAGGTCCTATAGGCGCCCAGTCCCCGGGTCCCGACCCCACGCCGCCCATCAGGTCAAGGTCCGCTTCCTGTTTATAGTGGTAGCTCTTCGTTGTAGTGCTGGTATTTATCAAGTGGAACTCCGCCCAACTGCCGATGGGGATGCTGCCGCCGACGGCAGGGCGCAACAGGACAACTCCGCCGCTATTTACCTGCAAGTCAATGGGCGCGGCGCCCAGTGTGGACACATCGCGGGCTATATACTGGACGGGATTAGTCCCCAGCTTGATACTCTTGACAATACCGCTTGTGGGCAGTGCGACATTGCGTACAGTAATAGCACCGGTGACTGAGTCGGCGTTTCCGGTAACCTGGACGTCCGGCTCAATATAGTCAATAGTTATGGGTCCCGAAAACCCCTTAACGATAAAGCTGGATAGTATGACGCTGTTAATCGTTACCCAGGTACCGCCTGCACCGGGCGCACTGTCGCCGCCATTTCCCATTTTTAAATACACCGCGCCGCCGGGTTTCCCCGTCTTGTCCCACTCGCTGCTGATGCCGTTTCTGACCGTCCATTTGGTAAAACCTGCGGTTTGTGCGTTTGCCGCAGTCCACGCCGGGGTGCCGTTTGGCGAGCCAGGCAGTGAACCGGAGTCTGCTTTGCGTACAAAGCCGTAATACGTGCAGTCCAGATAGAGCCGCCCGCTCGCATTGTAAAAGTCGTATCCCGCCGGTATGGGAAAGGTCTTTGAAATTTCGTCTGCTACCGTATAATCGTAATCCGCGAGGACGTTGGTGCTTAAATCCCAGGGGGTAACGGCGGAATCGGTGCTGGCCGGGCCGTATATCTGCTCCATGATGAGTTTCGCGCTGCTAAAGGGGACATCCCCGCCTGTGGTAAAGTCAACCGTGGGGTCCGGAGAAGATAAATCACCACCCTTGAGCGCCTGTAACAGAGCCGTGCTATGGCGAATGGTGACCTTGAGCGCGTTGTCTACCGCATCCGTAGTACCAACCGGGACATGAAGAGTCATCAGGTTGTCCGCATTTAAGTTGGACGGCGTTTCTGTACCGCTTATGAGCGGGCTGGTAAACTTGTAGTCGAGTGAGAAATCAGTTGAGGGGTCCAGGTTGATAACGTCTGCAATCGTGTCAAAGATATTGGCGCCCGCTATAACCGGGCCGACTGTGTCAAAATCCGCTTTGAGCAGGGTCGAACTGGAGCCGTCATCGGGACGGTAACCCTGCAATAACAATACATTGTACTTTGCGCCAATTTCCACCGGCACAACAAGACTTCCCGCGCGTTTGTAACCCCGGGCGCTGAAAAATTCGCCGGTCGGGACATCGCCGCCGCCCAGCTTTTCCACAATAAGCTCGTAATAGTTGATTTGGCCCGCTAACTGGTCCCCGGTCAGGAAGCGCACGTCGCTTTGCAAGCCGGAAGCTACTTTTATGTAGGCCGCGTAGGGGATATCCTCATCAGAATCGCCTGATACGGGCAAATCGAGCTTGCAGGAGCTAAACAGCAGTCCCAGCGCAAGGATCACACCAAGCGCCGCAGCCGCTATTTTACGGGGGGGGGGGGATAAATAACAGTTTTTGCATTATATTCTCCTTTTTTGTCTTTTTTTCTTTCATATGTAATAAAATAAACCATAAATTTAAATATTTGTCAAGAGGTTTTAAACATTTTTATTACATTTGAAATGAGGCAATATTTCGATTTATCGGCACTCACTAACAGAGAAACAAAGAAAAAAAACCCAAATTCGGTGCCTGGCACCACTTTATAAACATAAGAGTTTATCCACGGATTTCACAGATTAACACGGATTTTAGCTCATAAATCCTAGACTAATCCGTGTAAATCCGTGTAATCTGTGGACTTTGTGGAAGCGCACCGGGTGCCAGGCACCGAATTTTTAACCGCAGAGATATTGTTTCTGAAACACTAAAGCGCCACGCATCCGCGACCCATATATACTGTGGAGGCTTTTATGTCACTTTACCACGTTAAAGACAACAGTTTCAAACTTATCTTCGGTAATCACGAACTCTTTGTCCAGTTCCTGCGTGATTTTATCCACATCGATCTGCTCAAAGATGTCCGCCCCGAGGACATCGAAGATGTGCGGGAACGCTACATTCCCCTCTTTCAGGACAGCCGGGAATCCGACACCGTCAAACGCATCAATTTGAAGGATACCACGCTCTTTGTCATCGCCGTTGTGGAGCATGAATCCAAGGTGAATTTCAGAACCAGCTTCAAAATGTTACAGTACATCTGCTTCATTCTGGATGCCTACGAAAAAGAGCAAGTGCAGCTTTACCCCGGCTGTATCACCCGGAAAGAATTCAAATATCCCCCGGTGCTGCCGGTGGTGTTTTACGACGGCCCGGACACCTGGACGGCGGAAACGAACTTCCTGGGCCGCACCGCCCTGAACGAAGTATTTGAAAAGTACATCCCCAAGTTTGAATACGAACTGGTGGATCTGCACCGCTACAACCCGCAGGAAATAGCCCGCTTCAACGATGTGTTATCGCTGGTAATGCTTATAGACCGCTTGGGAACCATTGAGGGGGAAAACCTGCTGAAAAAGCTGCCTGCAAATTATCTTGAAAAGTTATCGTTGAAAATCCCTGAGAACTTGAGTAAACTGTTAGCGGACGTAGTAACAGTATTGATGGACCGTTTTGAGGTACCCCGTGGAGAAATCGAGGGAGTAATTGACCGCTTTAGGGGCAAGGAGGGCAGGCCAATGTTTGACGCACTGGTAGAAAAATACAAGAGGACCCGGGCAGAAGATTTGGAAAAAGGCCTTAAAAAAGGCAGGCAAGAAGGTAGACAGGAAGGTAAACAGGAGGGAAAGCAGGATGTAGGCAGGGCCATGAAAAAGGACGGGCTGCCCCTTGAACAAATATGCAAGTATACGGGCCTTTCCCCGGAGGCCATCGAAAAACTGTAATTTCTTTCGCATCTCTTCCTTGGGAGTGCACTGGTGCCGACCACCGAAATTGCGCCCAAATTCGGTGCCTGGTATATGTGTTTACCATGGTTGATTTATCACCCAAAAAGGACGATACTTACAGTATGGATATACAAGCAGCGGCAACAAATATGAGCCAGACCAGGATGCAGGAAGAAGCGGCAATACGGGTGGAAGCAATGTCCCTCAACGCCATGAAAGAGCAGAGCGCCGCACTGGATAAACTACTCCAAAGCGCACAGGTCATCACCGACCCCACTCTGGGCAACAGTATTGATATTTCCGCATAACCAGCCTGTTTTTTCTTTTCCCTTTAGGGTATAGTAATACCATGAATACAAGAGATCGCTATGCTCCTTCGCCCACCGGGCTGCAGCATATTGGCGGCATCAGAACCGCCCTTTTCAATTACCTTTTTGCCCGCTCCCAGGGCGGCACTTTTATCCTGCGCCTGGAAGACACCGACCGTACCCGCTTTGACCACAATTTTGTGCAAAACCTCTACGACACCTTTGCCTGGCTGGGAATAAAATGGGACGAAGGCCCCGATGTGGGCGGGACTGCCGCGCCATACATACAATCCGAGCGGACGGCGCTCTACAAAAAATACGCCGAAGATCTGGTAAGCCGGGGCCAGGGCTACTACTGCTTCTGTTCCGCCGAGCGCATTGAAAAAGTCCGCCAGGAACGGGAAGCCGCGCAGTCAGGGGGTTCCCACGAGACCGGTTACGACCGCCATTGCCGGGACATACCCGCCGCCGAAGCTGCCAAACGCGCCGCTTCAGGCGAAGCCCACACCATCAGGCTCAAAATACCGTTAGGTGAAGTTACCCGCTTTCAGGATCAATTGTTAGGTGAAATTGAATGGAAAAACGACGATGTGAACCCGGATCCGGTGCTGCTTAAAACTGACGGCTTTCCCACCTATCACCTGGCCAATATAGTGGACGATCATCTGATGGAGATAAGCCATGTGCTCCGCGCCCAGGAATGGCTTTCCTCCACTCCCCTGCATGTAATCATGTACAAAAGTTTCGGCTGGCCCCCCCCCCAATTCTGCCACCTTCCTATGGTAATGGGCCATGACGGCAAAAAACTCAGCAAGCGCCACGGCGCCACCAGCATCGACGAATTCCGCCGTCAGGGCTATCTGCCGGAGGCGCTGATCAACTACGTGGCCATGCTGGGCGCTTCCTACGAAGAGGGTAAAGATATTTACACCCTGGGGGAACTTGAGGAACGCTTCAGTCTGGACAAGCTCAACAAGGCGCCGGCGATTTTTGATTACAAAAAGCTGGAATGGTACAACGGCCAGTACATCAGAATGAAAAGCGATGAAGAATTAACGGCCCTCTGCCTGCCCTACGCCATAAGCGCGGGCCTGTTCGGCAAAGCAGGCGGCGCGAATTCCGGGTCTCCTGCGGAGCCCGGGTCTCCTGCGGAGCCCTCCACGGAGCAGCGCGCCGTTTTCACCGCAGCCATGCCCCTTATCAGGGAACGTCTTACCTTTCTCTACGAAGCCCCCGAAAAAATCGCCTATCTTTTCAGCGAGCCCGCCCTTCCGGCTGCGGAAGAATTCATCCCCAAAAAAGCGGACCTCGCCCAAACAGTAGCGCTCCTGCGCCTGGGCCAAACCCTGGTACAGCCTCTTGCAGAGGCGGCAAATGACGAGCAAGCCGAAATCTTCATTAAGGAACAAGCTGAAAAAAACGCCGTCAAACTCGGCGACCTTATGATGCCCCTGCGTGTAGCCATAACCGGATCCCGGGTAAGCCCCCCCCTGTTTGGCTCCCTGCGCATACTCGGCGTCCAGTGCAGCAAGGAGCGGGTGAACAAAGCATTGGCGTATTTGGAGCAAAAGTAACCGCCCCCTTATTCCTTAACCATTGAACCTGTTCCAAAATAGGGAGATGGGCTCGCTATTACCGGCGGTGAGGGGCTCTGAATCCTGATTGGTGTGCGGGAGTGCACAGGAAATTTACTCAGGCGCTCTGGGGCGGAAACTCAACCCTTTCACGGCGCATACGCCTGCCTAAAGGCAGGCTACAGATGCTGTTTGTGACGCATTTATTGGGCGCCACGCCGTGTTACAAATAACCATTTACACATTTCATGTGCAGAATTGGGCGCGGAAATAACTCGGCTCAAGGGCTGATTTCCACCCCAGAGCGCCTTAAAGTATTTTTCAAGGTGCACTCCCGATTTGTGCCGGGATTCAGAGCCCCTCACCACCGGCATTTGCGGGCAAATGCCTTATTATGAAACCATTGCTGAAAAAAGGGGCATTAGCCGACTAATGCCCTCTCTTTTAAAGCAGTTTCAATATAAAGGGAATTTACCTGCAAATGCCGGTAGGGAGGGGCGGGCGGCGCTGCGGGGGCTGAAAAACATTTGGAATTCTCCGATGGAGCAGACCTGTAAATGAAAGCAGCCCGCAGGGCTGAACCTTAGCTGCAATAAACGCGCCCGGTTCCCTGACTCTGATATACGCTCTGAATACCTTAACCCTCAAAGTTTGGCATTGATCGCAAAGACCGGGCGGGGCTGCGCAATCGGACTCTACAAGGTTTTTCAGCCCCCGCAGCGCCGCCCGCCCCTCCCTACCGGTAATAGCGAGTGTATGCCCCTATTTTAAAATTGGCTTCCTTACAAGATCGGCACTCCAAAAACCGCTCCTATGGTAAAGGAACGGCCCCTGCCATGATCCTGTCCGTCAAAGAGATCGTTAAACGCAAGGTCTACCGCGAATTTGAATTTACTCAGAGCGGGAATCGCGGCCAGATCGATCCGCAATCCGGTGTTCAAAATACCGCGATACCAGGCGGAACCGGTTACATGATTCAGAGTATTTGGCCAGGAGTTATCGCTGTAGTCAAAATTGGCAAAGTCGATGATCCAGTGCACAAAGGTTTTAAAAACATCAGGGAAGAGGATAAGATCAAAGCCCATGCCGAAATCTATATCGCTGTTATTATCAATACCTGCATAAATAGTTTTACCCATTACTACGGTAGTCTCGGCGGGCATGGTGAAGAACGTTCCGGCGTATGTAGCCGCAGCGTAGAACTGGAACGCCGTGTAGCGGTATTCGCTGTTGGTGTAGCTGTCATCATCGGCAAGATTGATAACCTGAATATTTGTTCCCAGGGCAACGGCGGGGTTCTTGCTGTTTTTCACATTGGTGGGAAGCTGAACTTTGATGCCAAAAAGAAGGTCGTCATTTTTCTGGGTTTCCCAGCGCGGGGGTGTATAACCTTTCAATACATCGAAATCGGGCTGAATGTCAAACGCGGTGGAAAATTCCACCCATTTAAACAGACTGACGGTAACAGAAGGTATGTGAGCCGCCCCGTCCTCATTGATAATGGCGCGGTAGCCAAAGTCCAGCCCCAGGTCGCTTGACCGTTCCCAGCCGATACGGCCTGATGGAATGGAGTAGAGTCCGGTTGAGCCGTTAAAACTTTGGCCTTTCAGGGATGACGTTTGCGCAGCGGCGGCAGGAATAAATGCCAGCGCGGCGGCGAGCAGGAAAGAAAGATAAAAACATTTTTTCATTTTAATACCTCTTGAATTCAATTCTAAGCTATCACTATCCGGTAAGGCAAGCCTTGAGACCCTCAAAAACCTCGCCCAGATCATCAAAACGCTGCACCGCACGGTGATCCAGCGGCGTAGGCATATTGTTTACGATAACCACCTCACCGCCTGAGCGCAGCGTATAATCCGGCATGGAAGCGGCTGGATAAACGGTCAAACTGGTTCCCAGCACCAGCATGAGATCCGCATCCTGGGATTCGCTTACCGCTTCACGCAGGGCATCGGCAGGAAGACTCTCGCCAAAGAAGGTAATTGCGGGTTTGAGCGCCCTTCCGCATTTGGGGCACTTGGGCAGCTCCCCAGCCCGGACCAGTGCGGCGGCTTCGTCAAAATCCATGCGCACACCGGCACAGCGGAGACAGTAGTGGGTTTTTGGAGAGCCGTGAATCTCGATAACGTTTTTGCTGCCCCCCTTCTGGTGCAGGAGGTCTATATTCTGGGTAATGAGGGCTTTAAGGAAACCCCGCCGTTCCAGTTCACCCAGCACTAAATGCACTACCGAGGCTTCTTTCTCATCGATATTGTAAATGAACGATCCGGCCTGGCCGTAATAAAACGACGGATCCTGCATAAAATATTCGATATCAAAAATCTTTTCCGCGTCCATATCGTTATAGAGACCGTTTTTGCCCCGAAAATCGCGGATCCCCGAAAGGGTACTGACCCCGGCGCCGGTAAGGGCCACCAGATGTTTCGCGTTCTGTATGCGCCCAAAAAGTTCGGCAATATTTTTGTCTTCGGTTTTCATTTCAGCCCCCATAAGAATCCCCGGAAGCCTGTTGGTGCAGCTAATACTTTTTTTCGCTTTCCATGTGATTCAGTACGATAAATTTAAACAAAAAAGTCAAGATGAAGCAGATATTTTGCCGCCTCGGAGAATTGAACTCCAGACACGCAGATTTTCAGTCTGCTGCTCTACCAACTGAGCTAAGGCGGCTAAAAACGCCTTGAGAGCCGTATAACCCGCAAGACACCATTTTTATACCCATTTTTCAAAAAAATGTCAAGAGCGCGACCTGTGTTTCGCGGCCGACAAATTCAGCGCCAAATCCACCTCGGAAAGGCTCAAATTCAACCGGGAGGCAATTTCGCCGGGGGAAAGCCCCTGGGCGGCAAGTTCCGCTGCCTGGACAGGGAGCGGCCGTTTAGCCGCCGGACGGGCAGATTGATCACCCGGCGCGGCAGGTATGGCGGGCACTGCCTGCGGCGGGACGGACACTTGCGCCGCTGGAGCCGGCGGTGCTGCCGCTACGGGCTGCCCCTGCCCCGCTGGAGCCGATGGCGTTACGGCTGCCGTCTGGGCCGCTGCGGGTTGCAATGGCGCTGCTGCCTGCGGCGGGGCGGACGCTTGCGCCGGAGAACCCAGGGCTGCGCGTATGCCGCGGCCAAGGCTGGTGTAGAGGGCTTCGCCGCTGCGGCTGCGGTCAAGGTCCCGCAGGTATACGGCGATGCGCTTGTCCGTGTCTTCAAGCAGGGCTTTGAGGGTTTTTATCCTGTCCTCAACCAGGCGGGAGTCCCGGTCGGTGGCGGTGTCAATCTCGGCAATAAGCCTGTAGACTTCGGTGCGATATTCAGCTAACAATTCTTCGGCGGCGGTACGGCGTTTAAGGTACCAGCGGAAATACAAAAAGAAAAAAATACAGAGTACCAAACTTGCTATCGAAAAAATATTCCCTATGTTCATTTTGCTTTACAGGCTGATGTCAATATTTTTACCCAGGCTGGGGTCGCTGAAAAACACCGGCTTCTGCTCTTCATTTTCAGCTTCTTCGGCTTCCGCTCTTTTTTTGTCTTTTCCGCCGCCTCCACGACGCCGGCCGCGGTCGTTTACCTTTTCGGCGCCATCGCCTGAATCCTGGGCTTCGTTTACTTCCTGAATATGCTCTTCGGTTTTACGCTGGAGCTGGGCACCCTGAATGGCCTGCTGCACCGCCAGGCCCTCCCGCAGGGCGCTCTGGGCCTTGCCGACCTTGTCTACCTGGGAAAAAAGCGCCTGTAAATCAATTGGTTGTATAGCCATCGGGACCCTTCGTTACTTCCTCACCGGGCTCTTCATACCTGATTACCCGGATAAGCCCGTCTTCCAAAATAAAGGTAACTGCCCGGTATTCGGTACGTACATCGTCTTTCGCATCACGGATAAGAATTTTAACGCCAGGGTATACCTTTGAAGACGCCGAAACCCTGCCGCGAATTTTAAGGCTGCTCAGTAATTCCTGAGCCTTCAGTATTTCCTGTTCGGCTTTCTTTACATCGCCAATTAAAACCTGACGGCGATCCATCAGTTCCTGCATATAGGCTTCTTTATCTTCCGGCAGGGATTTCCGCTGTTTTTTAATATTGATAAGAGTCTGCAAATTCAGCTTAATGTCATCCAGTTCTTTTTCCGCCGCTTCCTTTTCAACAGCAAGCTGATTCAGCTCTTCCTTGCTCTTGGGATCAAAACCCACTTCGCAGATGGTTTCGGTACCGCTGGTGGGGTTCCCCAGTACCTTGGCGTTGATCTCCTCCCGCGCCCGCAGACGGCCGCCCATGATGTGGGCGCGCTTGCCCTGGCAGATGATACGGTTAAAGGCATCGACATTGGAATTGATGATCCCGTCCGAAGCGACCACCATGTTCCCCGCTTCTACAAAGGCATTCTCTATAAAACGCGCCCATATCGATCTTCCCGAACGGATCGAGCCGCCGCTCTTGCCGTTGATCCCCTGATGGATGATGATGTCGCCCTCGGCGTCCAGTTCGGCCTTTGCCACAGTTCCGTTCACTTCGATATTACCTGCCGCCTTGACAGAAAATCCGTCTTCCACGTTTCCGTTGATGATCACCGTGCCCAGGAAAATAATATTTCCGGTTTTAAGATTTACATCGCCGTTTACGGTATACACCGGCTCAACATTGATCTTGCTATTGGCCACAATAACCTGACCGTTGATGTCGGCGATGATAGTAGCGCCATCGTCGCCTACGTGCACATTGGTTCCAACCGGCAGGGCTATGTCCTTGCCGCTCTTGGCGGGCATCACTTTTCCCGTAACGGTTCTGCCAACAACGCCTTCTTCCGGGGGGAGCTTGCGGGCCAGGGGCTGGTTTTGCACCACGTTCTGAATAATATTCAGTTCTTTAAAGTCGACTCTGCCGTTGCTTCCTTCCCGAAGCCGTATTTTGGTCTGATCGGTTTCAAAATTATATTGAATATAAGCATCTCTGCCGTCAACGGGCTTCATACCCTCGGCTATCTCCACCTTTTCCTTGTAAACCGGCTTGTCCACAAAATCGCGGAGGAAGTCTTCTTTTACACCGAAAACCACTTTGTGATTTCGCAGAAAACTGAGATAGGTCTCCACAGTAATATCGCAGCCGCCGGTTCCGGGGGGAAGCACCTGGATAAAAGCCTTCATCTCACCTTCGGCAATATCCACCGTAACCATGCTGTCGTTTACCGGCCGGTGTTCAAAATCCCCAACCTTGACGTAGGTTCCGGCGGCTTCACTAACGAGTTTACTTACCAACTCGGTGTCGATGTTCGCTACGCCCCGGTTGTGCAGGGACTGCATGGCATGAACCTCGGTGGCCTCCCTTCCCTTGCCTACCGGAGCAGTAACCTTAAGGAAGGCCCCTTCACTCAAGAGCTGCACAAAGGACTCGCCGTCCTTGTCTTCGATTACCGGGGCCTTTTCCGCCATGTCATCGGTAAGGAACTCTTCTTCAATTTTTTCTCTCTTGATATAGATTCGCTCGTAGGCCTTGATTTTCCAGTCTTTTTTTCCGGTACCAAAAATTCCGGGTGAACCTTTTTCAGCAACTTCGTACTCAAGCCGGCGGACCGGAATGTCAAGCAGGGTGGCGGCTTCAATTACCGCCGCTTCCAGAGTTGGACCGGATACCTCCACCATGCTTATGGCCCGATCCTGCTCCAACTGTTCCTTGACAATATTCTGCAGCCGGACAAAATCGATCATACAATACCTTTGCGGATATTCGTTAGTTTGGATCGAAGGTGCAATATGGCTTTGGTATGCAGCTGGGATACCCGTGACTCGGTAACTTCCAGCACACGGCCTATGTCTTTTAGGGTAAGGTCCTCGTAGTAATAGAGAACCAGAATCTTTTTTTCTTTATCCGGAAGCTCGTTGATGGCTTCCACTATCACCCGGCGTATCTCGTCATTTACCACCATTACATCGGGATTAAGACTTGAAGGGGACTCGATGCTGTCGCCGATGGAAACCTTGTCATTTTCGTCACCCGAAAACCATACATCGTTCAGTGAAAGTATGGATGTGCCTGAAATTTTTTGAATGGTTTTCAGGTACTCGGCTTCGTCCATTCCCAGGGCGCCGGCTATTTCATGATCCGAGGCGGTTCTGCCCAACTGGGCTTCCAGGGAACTGATGGTAGACTCAATCTCGCGGGTTTTCTGCCTGACCGAACGGGGCACCCAGTCTATCTGGCGGAGTTCATCAAAAATGGCGCCCCGTATGCGCGTAACGGCATAGGTTTTAAATTTTACATTTTTTTCAGGATCGTATTTATCAATGGCGTCAATGAGGCCGAAAACACCAAAACCGACCAGATCATCAAACTCCACATTATGGGGCATTCCCATAGCAACCTTCCCGGCAACATACTTTACCAGGGGGGCGTACTGCTTTATAAAGAATTCCCGAATCGCCGGATCCTTTTTCTTGCGGTATTGCTGCCAGAGTTCCTCTTCTGTCTTCTCTTCCGGGATGGTGTTCCCCATAACCTGTCCTTTATTTATCTTTACTCAAAACCGTCCGTAAACCCTCAGCCAGCTCCTTGGGGTTAAAATCACCCTTTAAAGGCTGGGGCTTGTTGCCGGCGTAACCCCGCTCCGGCTCGGCGGCGGGTGAAGCGGCGGCCACAGGCGTAGGCATCGCAGCCGCAAGCGGCGCCGATTCCTCGCCGGCATTAGTCAAAAAAGCGCCGGCCATAGCGTCCAAATCCGGCAAGCCCCCCAAGCCGTCGGACCCCCCAAAACTCGGGACAAAAGCGGCGGCCGGTGCACTTTCCGCTGGATCAGGGCCGTCATCAAAGGCCGAAACATTAGGGAATCCCGCATCATCCTGATTTTGGCTGTCCGCGCCGCCTCCCTTATCAAAATTATACCCATTTCCCTCGTTTTGATCCATACCCGCAGCCACTGCGGCCCCGGGATTAATCGCCCCTGACATAAGGTCATCAATATTGCCAACTTCATCGGGATTATCGGGATTCCGGTACATTTCGGGTGCGGCAAAACCCCTGTTACCATCCAGGGTGATATTTACCCTGGAACCGGGGACCTCCGGGGCCTGATCTTCCTGGTCTCCGGTAAAGAGGAGTTCGGGGATAAAATTATTGATCAGCACCCAGATACCCATGCCCAGACCAAAGAACACTCCGGCGAAAATCAGCGCTCTGAGAATCACATGAAGCACATTGGCGCCATGCAGGATCCCCAGGGCCAGAGAGAGAATAAACGCCACGGCGCCGGCAACGACGCCCCATTTAATATTAAACACAATCCCTCCGATCTAACCAGCGCATTTTTAAGCCCCTTCGCCCCGGCCAAAAAACTTGCGCAGCATGGCGCCGAAACCCCGTGATTCCCTGGGCCTGGTCCGGTCCATGCGCTCCACTATGTGCTGCACGCTGATGCTTGCCTTGCACCTGGGGTCCACCACCATAAAGGGCTTTTGCCTGAGTACCGCCTGGGGCACTGCGGGGTCATCGTAGATGAAACCCAGGTAATCCACTTTAAGGTTGAGAAACTGGCCGGCTATGTTGATCATCCGGTCAGCCACATTTTTCGCGTCTGCCGCGCTCTTTGCCCGGTTTACCACCAGCTTGAGACTCATGTCGAGGGTGTCATATTCGGTGGCAATGATCTTGATGATACCGTAGGCGTCGGTAATGGCGGTGGGCTCCGGCGTGGTAATAATCACCGCATCATCGGCGGCGGCGATAAAGTCCAGGACGTTACTCGAAACTCCGGCGCTGGTGTCTATGATGATGATGTCCACGTTGGAAAGGGTGTCAAGCTCGTTGATAAAGTCCTGGCGCTCTTCCTCGCCCATATTGGCAATCTGGGAAAAGCCCGAAGCGCCGGCCACTATGGAAATGCCGTATTCGGTTTCTACCAGAATTTCCTTGATAGTCTTCTGCTTTTTGATCACATGGTAGAGGTTGTATTTGGGGATCATGTTGAGCATGACGTTCACATTGGCAAGCCCCAGGTCGGCATCCATGACCACCACCTTTTTCCCCAGCCGGGCGAATGCCAGGGCCATGTTCACCGAAAGGTTGGTCTTGCCCACGCCGCCCTTGCCTGAGGTAACGGTGATGATTCTGGCCTTTGACCCGCCGTTACGCGCTCTTATTGGCTTTTCCCCTGATATATCAGCGCCTGAGGTGTCGCTTCCAGCATCGCCGGAGACGTCGCTTTCAGCGTCGCCTGGGGCGTCGCCAGGGACGTTTTTCTTTTGCCGCATTATTTCCCTCAGTTTTTCCGCCTGATCTTCCATCATTTGCTCCATTGAAATTGATCCGCTTCATCAACAGGGAAGCGTTTCTCTATTTTTTCACGGTCTATCTTAAACTCATCAAGGTTGATAAGGAAGCGCACTACGCTCGCTTTTTTTATATCGGTAGGAACTTTTTGCCCGTCGGTGATGTAGGACACAGACTTTCCCCGCTCCGCAAGGGCGGAGATAATGTTACCCGCATGGCCGGTCTCGTCCAGCTTGGTGAGCAGCACCGAGCGGTATTTAAAGGGTTCAAACTGCCGCAGAATTTCGGCAATGTCGCTGGTTTTGGTACTTGCCGAAAGTACCAGGTGAATCTCCGAGCGTGAACCGAACACGTCAAGAAGCTCCTTCATCTCGCCCAGCTTTGCCGAATCCTTGGGGCTCCTGCCTATGGTGTCTACCAGAAAGAGGTCGGTTACTTCCGAGTACAAGGCGATTTCTTTTTTTAGATCCTGCCGGTTATCAATATAGGAAACAGGGATCCCCATAATGTTCCCCAGGGATTCAAGCTGGGCCTTTGCGCCTATGCGGAATGCGTCAATGGTGATCATACGCACCGCAAGAGCGCTCCTGCCTGAGTTTTCAATGCCAAAAATAGCCGCCAGCTTTGCAATGGTAGTGGTCTTGCCCACGCCGGTGGGGCCCACCAAAACCATGATCCGGCTTTTGCGGGGCGCCCCTTCGGGTTCACGGTATATGCTGATACTTTCGCCTATCCATTCCAGCGTCCTGTCCTGCAGGGCATCAAAATCATCCAGCGTATCAAGGGGCAGTTCTTTTCTGGCCCGCTCAAGCATGGCGCTTACATAAGAGTCGGAAAAATCGTTGAGCTTGAGCAATTCTACAAGGCGGACAAAATTGGGGTGATCTTCCTGCTTAACGCCGATTTTTGCTTTTATCTCCTGCAAGGTGTCGAGGATAATCCGCTGGGAAGAATCTTTTTCGGCCTGGGCTGCTTCCTGGGCCGCAATCCGGGCCGCCGCTTCCGCCGCAACCTGGGCGGCCGCCTGCTCAGGGTCTTTTCCCGCAGCGGCAAGCACTTTCTTTTTCGCCTCTTCAAAACTGAGGGGCTCCCCGGCATACTGACGCGAAGCTCCTTCGGCAACCGGAAACGAAACCGGCGCGCCAACCTGATAGCTGCGGTTTAACATGGGGGGAATGTAAAACTCAAGCTCCACCCCCTCTTTGGTAAAAAGGCCCATGAAGCCGCCGAAGCGTATTTTTCGTTCCCGCAGAATGGCGACACGTTCCCCGTATTTCGCCACTATTCTGGAGAGGCAGTCCCGGCGGTCCAAACCCTGTTCAACAAACGATTCCATGCCGCTCCCCGCCTATCCCTGATTCTCCAGCCTGATTATACCCACCGCCTCAGGGTTGACATCCTGCACAATTTCCGGCACCGAAAGCACCGCCAGATCCGGCATTTCCCGGTCAGAAGAATTTTTTACCAAATAGCGGGCCTGTTCCGAACAGAGAATAACCGGCATCCAGCCCTTTTCCTTCACCGCCGACGCGGCTTTGCTCAGCGCCCGTATCCATGCCTTGTGGCTTGGGGGATCCATTGCCGAAACGATCCCCGACGGCGTCTCGTATTTGCTGTCGATGATCTTCTGCTCAAGTTCGGGATCGATAGTGAGCACCCGCAGCTTGCGGTCATCATCGGCGTACTGGTGGCATATCTGGCTTGCCATAGCCTGCCGCGCCTTTTCGGTAAGGAACCAGATGTTTTTGGAAACCGGCGCGTAATCGGCAATGGCTTCCAGTATGGAAACCATGTTGCGTATAGACACCCGCTCCTTGAGCAGGCCCTGGAGCACCTTCTGAATTTCCACCACCCGCAGGCCCCTGCCCTCTTTGAGCACTTCGTCCACCACTGTGGGGTAATCCTTGCGGAGGGTGTCCAGAATGGACTGGGTATCCTGCAAGCCGAGAATATCCGCGGCGTGGTGCTTGATGATCTCCGTTAAATGGGTGGCGATTATCGAGGGAGGATCCACCACGGTATAGCCGGCCCGCTCGGCCTCGTCCCGCCTGTCCGAACCTACCCAGATGGCCGGAAGGCCGAAGGCGGGGTCAACGGTTTTTTCGCCAGAGATTTCCTCGCCCACCGTACCGGGGTTGATGCAGAGAAAATAGCCCATGCGTATCTTGCCCCTGCCCACGTCAACACCCTTGATCTTGAAGCAATACTCAGAGGGCTCAAGTATCATGTTGTCGATAATGCGCACCTTGGGAATAACCAGGCCCAGGTCAAGGGCGGATTGACGCCTAACGCCCTGGACTCTATCCAGGAGTTCCGCGCCTTTTTCTTTATCAACCAGGGGGATAAGGCCGTAGCCCAGTTCCAGCGAAAGGGCGTCCAGGGGAACCACCGGGGACATTTCCGCAGTTTCGGCTTTTTCTTTTTTGGCGCCGGTCTTTGCCATCATCTCGTTAAAACTGGCGGCCTTTTTTTCATTGCGGCCGGTGCGGAAGGCGTGGAAAGCAATCAGGGCAGCCATAGGGAGCAGCACATACCAGGGGAAACCCGGCAGCACCGCCAGGAACACCAGCAGCCCCGCGCAGATCCAGTAAATTTTCGAGTAACGGGAGAATATTTGCTCCATCACCTGATCCGAAAGGTTGCCGGTAGCCGCAGCCCTGGTTACTACAATACCCATAGCGGTAGAAATGAGCAGCGCCGGAAACTGTGAAAGGAGTCCGTCGCCGATGGAGAAACCGATGTAATTGGCCACCGCGTTCCCAAAAGGCTCGCCGCGCAGGGCCATGCCGATGATAACGCCTCCCAGAATATTAACCACGGTGATAAAGATTCCCACCTTGACGTTACCTGAAATAAATTTACTCGCTCCGTCCATTGATCCATAAAAATCGGATTCCTTCTGAACCTGGGCCTTTCTTTTCTGGGCTTCTTCTTCGCTAATGGAGCCGGAACTGTATTCGGTCTCAATAGACATCATCTTGACCTGCATACTGTCCAGGGTGAACCGGGCCGCCACTTCCGAAACACGGGTCGCACCCTTGGTGATAACCACCGCCTGCACCGCGATGATCACGATGAAGATGATAAAGCCCACCACAATGCCTTCGTTTCCCCTGGAACCGACTACAAAACTGGAAAAGGCCCGGATCATCCTGCCGTCAAATTTTCCGCCCTGGGTCAGAATAAGCCGGGTGGAAGAAACGTTCAGCGCCAGGCTGAACACGGTTGCCACCAGCAGCACCGTGGGGAACAGGCTAAACTCGGTAGGACGCTGGGTGTACAATACGATGAGCAGCACCAGCAGGGAAAAGATCAGGTTCATCGCCATCAGGGCGTCAAGCAGCACCGTGGGCAGCGGGAGAATGAGCATAATTACCACGGTTATCACCGCCATAGCGGGGAAGCTGTCTCTTAGAAAATTCAAAGGATTCCGTGAAAGAGTCCCCTCGACATTTAAACGCGCTGCATCAGCCATTAATGTTTCTCCTATAAAACGGCGGCAAGAACTCGCTTACGCGAGGGAAGCCACGTAAATCGGAAGTGTTACGAAGTAACACAATTCTCCTTATCATCCTCATGCGCTTAATCCCCTTGCAAGCCGCCGGGTTTCATTCAGCCGCCACACCTTGGTGAGTATGGCCGCCACCGCGTTCCAGTATGAATCGGGGATAATGTCACCCACATCGGTATCGCGGAACAGCGCCCAAGCAAGGGGCTTGTCCTCAACCAGGGGCACGCCGTTCGCCTGGGCAATCTCCCTGATACGGGCGGCCATTTCGTCGGCGCCAATGGCGGTAACCATAGGGCCGGGCATTGTCTGCTGGTTGTATTCCAGGGCAATAGCCAGGTGGGTCGGGTTGGTAACCACCACGTCCGCCCGTGGAACCGTAGCGCCTAAATTTTGCTTGAGGAGATCCCGGAAGCGTTGGCGGATTCTGCCCTGTATCTGGGGATCCGCCTCGTACATCTTCATTTCCTCTTTTATTTCCTGCCTGGACATTTTGTTCCGTTCCCTGAAACGCCAGCGCTGGAACATATAATCGGGAATCGAAATAATGAGCATGAGCAGGGCGCAGATGATGAGCATACGAATCGCCAGGGACGCTACCGTGGTCAGCCCCAGCCAAAGCCCGGCTTTTTGCAAATTAAGCAGCTTATTGATATCCGAGCGGATCAGGAGATACGCCACCCCGCCGATAATCGCCATTTTCACCATAGACTTGAAAAAATTGTAAAGCCCGTCAATCGAAAACATCTGCTTGAAAAACTTCCCCAATTTGGGAAGCACCTTGGTAAAATCCGGCGTCAGCGGCTTGGTGGTAAAAAGAAACCCAACCTGCACAATATTTGAAAACAGCGCCGAAAAAACCGCCACCGCCAGAACAGGCAGGGCAAGCCGCGCCAAATACCTGAAAAACACCGCCGCGATAACACCGTCTTTGGTAGGGTCCAGCTCCGTTGCCCGCAAAAAGAAGAAACGGATCATTTCCACGCAGGTGCGCAGCATGGAAGGCGCCAAAAAGAGCAGCACCAGGGCCGGTAAAAACAAAGTCAGCGCTCCCACCAGCTCCTGGCTTTTGACAACCTGCCCTTCCTCACGGAGTCTCTGTAATTTATGCTCGGTCGGCTCCTCAGTCCTGCCGCCGGCGTCATCGTCGTCAGCGAACCACTGGAGGTGAATAAAGGGAAGGGAGAAGTTGTGCCCGTGGTAGACAAAGCTGTGTTCTTCCACTCCTCCCTCCACACTCCTGACTACTAACTCTTTCATAAGCCATTACCCCCCGCTATCTGCTGCCCAATCTGCGCGTAGAGGTCCTCAATGCTGCTGAAGCCTGAGGCTATTACATGGGCAAAGGCTTCGGTCATAAAGGGGAGGGAACTGTAAATTAAAATAAAGGCTACGGTTATCGAAATGGGAAAGCCCTCGGAAAGTATGTTGATCTGGGGCGCGGCTTTGGAAATAAGACCCGTCGCCAGGGAGGTGAGAAAGAGGGTGCCCAGTATGGGCAGGGAAATCACCATAGCGTCCAAAAAGAGCCGGGAAAGGCCGGATACAAGCATATTTACCGCCGGTTCCCTGCCCGCCGCCAGGGCCGCAATGTTCAGGCTCTGCACCGAGCGCCAGAAGCCTCTCAGAAGCAGATCCCAGCCGCCAATAGTAAGGAAGACCAGCATGGACACCAGGTTGAGGTACTGGCCCATGAGGGGGTTTTCTATCTGCGACAGGGGATCGAATGTTTCAGAAGCGCCGAAGCCCATTTGCAGGGAGAAGAACTGGCCCGCCGTTGAAAAGGCGGCGAAAATTATTGTGAGGAAAAAACCGATGATAATGCCGATTATGCCCTCGCCCAGGATGAGGAGGATAAAACGCAGACTGAATGGCTCGTAACGCAGATCGCCTAACGCCACGGCGGCTGTGCCGACGGCGGCTGTGCCGACGACGGCTGTACCGGCGCCCCCTCCGGCAGAAAATGCCGCCGCAGTGGGAAGGGCGGCAAAGGCGATAAAACCCGCAAGAGCGAGTTTTGCCACCTGGGGAATGGCGTCAGACGAGAGAAGCGGCGCGACCTCGATCATGGCAAGAGCCCGCACGGCGATGAGGAGAAACACCGGGCCGTAATTGAGTATGTTTTGCAAGACCGCGCTATCTACCACCGCTACCTCGTTTCATACTACCTCGCCATATCAGGGATTTGCCTGAAGAGTTGAATCGTGTACTCCCCCAGGTGGGTGAACATCCATCCGCCCAGCAGGGCAAGCACCGTCAGTATGGCAAGCACCTTGGGCACAAAGGTAAGAGTCTGCTCCTGAATACTGGTAGTTGCCTGCAAAATCGCCACGAGCAACCCAACCACCAGGGCGGATACCAGAAGCGGAGCGGCAAGCATCAGCACCTCCAGAATCCCCTGCCGCAGCAGCGCAGTTACCTCACCAATACTCATTTTTAAACCCCTACATAAATGAACGGAACAGTTGGCCCGTCAGCAGTCCCCACCCGTCAACCAGAATGAAGAGGATGAGCTTGAAGGGCATGGATATCATCACCGGAGGGAGCATGATCATACCCATGGACATGAGGGCGCTTGCCACCACCATGTCGATAACGATAAAGGGAATAAAAAGCATAATCCCTATTTTAAATGCAACTGTAAGCTCGTTCAGTATGAAGGCGGGAATCAACACATAGGTGGGAACATCCGCAAACGTAGCAGGACGGTCAAGGCCGCGCATTTCCATAAAGAGCGCGATGTTCTCCGGCCGGGTATACATCTGCCGGTACATAAAAAGCCGCAACGGCGCTTCCGCCTCGCGGTAAGCGGTCTCTACGTTAATTTCCCCGGCGGCAAGGGGCCGCACGGAGTTACTGTACACAGCACTGAACTCGGGCCACATGATGAAGATGGTCATAAAAAGCGCGATCCCCATCAACACCTGATTGGGCGGCACCTGCTGCAGCGAAAGCGCCCGCTTGATAAAGTCCAGCACTATCGAAATGCGCAGGAAGCTCGTCATCAAAATGACAATGCTCGGCGCAAGGGAAAGCACCGTGAGCAGCAGCAGCAGTTGGAGGGAAAAAGCCACTTCCTGTCCGGTAGCGGGATTGCGCACAGTTAAGTCAACAAAGGGAATCACCGGCGGTGGGGGCGGCGTGGGCATATTCATGGTACCCGGCACGGACATACCAGGGAAGGGCTGGGTCTGCTGGGCTTCCGCCGGGGGCAGCGGAAAAAAGCCGAAAAGGGCGGCAAACAGGGCCGCTACCAAAAGCCGCTTCATTTAGAGCCCCTTGAGCCGCTCACGACGTTTGCGGATATTGTCCGCGCCGGGAGCGCCGCCTTCCACCGGCATACCAAAGCGGCGGAGCATAGCTTTAAAATCGAGGAAGCGGCCGGTTACGGACCCGGCGCTTTTGCGGGAATCCTCAAGAAACATGGCATTGAGTATGTCCTTGTCCTCGATCTCGGCAATAAGATTCACGCCGCCCTCAGCGGCGCCCAAAAGCCAGGCCTTTGACCCCACCGCCACCACATGGGCGTAACGGTTGGAGCCCAAATGGGCGCTGGCCAAAATCTTGAGGAAAGGATTCGCAGGCTCGGTACGCTTTGAAGATCGCTTGATAAAGTAAACCACGCCGTAAATAGCCGCCGCAGCGAGAGCCAGGGTGAACACCATTCTGAGCACCGTGCCGGTTGAGGAAGCCCGGGGCGCCGCAGCGCCTGTCGCGCCATATTCCAGCACCAGCGCCCGCTCCGCTGCCGCAATAGGGTCTTCCGTTGCGTCCGGTTCCTGAACAACAAGATCCGGGGACGGTTCAGTTTGAGCGGAAACCGTGTGTATATTAATTGTAAAAAATCCCGCGCCCGCAAGGAGCACGGCAAATAACGCGCGAAAAGCGCTTGAAGACAATTTCAGTTTTCCCCTCCCAAGTACTCACCTGACTCTATTTCAGTATATATTAATTTGAAAATTATAGCAATAGAAAGATTCAATATAACTGCGTAGGCGTCTCATTTTCTTTCATGGTTATGCAGCACAATAAGCATCAGCAGACCCAGGCCAAAGAGTGCAAAGCCGGTAATATTTACCCACAGGGGGTGCATAAAGACAGCCCCCCAGGGTTTTTCCGTGTAGAGCATAAAAGACGCTATCACATTGTAGTAGGCATGAAGGAACATACAGGGCCAGACGCTCTTATAGCGGCAGTAGACCCAGCCCAAAAAGAGGCCGAGTATAAAAGTATTTACCGCCTGCCAGGGGTTAAGATGCATAATGCCGAAAAGAACGGCGCTGAGGACTATGGCCTTGCGCCGGGAATATACCCGGCAAAAACGCCGCAGTAGTATTCCCCGGAAAAAGGTCTCCTCGGTAAAACCCGGAAAAAGCGCGCGCAGCACAACAACTGCCAGCAATGATTCCCGTCCGCCGCCGAAAAGCCCACCCGGCACAGGAAACACGGTCACAAAAAGATTAAAGAATTCAGAGCTGAGGATCACGAAGCCGAAAAACATAATAAGCAGCGCCGCCCATATATGCGCCGGCATTGTGCGCCATATAAAAATGCGCCGCAGCTCGTCCTTACCGGTTCTGGCGGCAGTAAAAAGCACCACCCCAAGATAGGCGCAGGAACTGAAAAAACCGGAATCCAGATGCACAATCCCAAAAATCAGATTTGCCACGAACCAGAGGCCGTCTACAAAAAAACAGAGCAGCAGGGCTTTCTTAAAGGTAAAAGCCCCTTTGTCCAAAGCTTCACCGGCCGCAATGATTTTCTCTCCCAGCTTACGCTCTGCCATAGGACCCTCTTATGCTCCCAGCGTAACACGAAAAAAAGTTCCGGAAAAGCGCTTCTTGACCACCGGACAGCTCCGGTTTATACTTCACCGTATCAGGCCCTGACGGAGGAATCTTGCATGGCGGACGCACTTGAAAAACCAGGCGTAAGTAAAAAGTATTTTACCTATGCCGATTACAAAGACTGGAATCCCGATGAAATCGGGCGGTATGAGCTTATCTACGGCGTGGCCTATGCCATGTCTGGGCCAAACTCATACCACCAGCTGATTCTTGGGGAATTGTTCAAACAAATCGCGGTGTATCTAACCGGTAAACCCTGCAAGGTATACCCTGCCCCTTTTGACGTAAGGCTTTTTTATGAAGAAGATGAAAACGATGATACGGTAGTCCAACCGGATATAACCATTATCTGCGATGAAAAAAAGCGGGGGAAAGAAGGCTGCCGGGGCGCCCCGGATTTTGTAGCCGAGATTCTGTCTCCCTCAAACACAGCCAGTGAAATGACCCGCAAATTTGAACTCTACCGCAAGGCAGGAGTCCGTGAATATTGGGTGCTCGACCCGGAGTCAAAACTACTTCAAACCCACCGTTTTGAAGGCGGACAGATACTTACCCGTTTTTACCGGGCAAACGATACCGCGCCGGTAGATATATTTAGCGGCCTTGAAATAGCATTGGAAGCGGTATTCGCCGAATAATACCCAATATATTATTCATCCTGATATTATTCATCCTGAAACCGAATGTCCCAGTTCCGCAAAAGCGTCCCGCAGAAATCCATCCAAAAAGAGCAGCCCTTCCCCGGAAGGCGCCAGATTACCGGCATGGCCGGGGCACGCCGCGAAAAAACCCCGCTCACGCCAGCGGGCTATGGTTTGGGGGATATAGTCTTCAATGCTGCGGGAAAAGCGGCGGCGAAAGATCGCCGGATCAGGCCCTTCCCGATAACGGAAGCCCATGAGCAGGCTCTCGCGGATCAGAGCATCCCTGTCCAGTTCCTCAACATGGGCGGACGACCCGTGGCGGGAAAGATACGCGGCAATATCCGCCCCATAGGTGTAACGCCTGCCGAAGGGGCTGGCCGCGCCTTCCGCAATGACCGTCCCCGATGCCGCCGGGCCCGCGCCAAGCCAGTTTTCCATGCGCCAATAACGGACGTTATGCGCACATTGCCTGCCTGGCCGGGCAAAGTTGGAAACCTCGTACTGTTCAAAACCTGCCGCCTCCAGGGCATCCCGACCGGCAAGCCAGACGGCGTCGGCTTCGTCCCCGGGGGGCAGGGAAAGCCCGGCGATATTCCGCTCCAGCGGCGTACCCGGCTCTACAGTCAAACTGTACAGCGATATATGCGCCGGCTCAAAAGCCAGAACCCGTTCAATGTCACATAACAGTATTGTTTCATTTTGAAAAGGAAGTCCCGCCATAAGGTCAACCGAAAAAGCGCCGGGAAAGTACCGCGAAACCAGCTCCAGCCGCTCCGAGAGGAGGCTCCCCTCCCCTACCCGGTGCACCGCCCTGCGGGATGGCTCATGAAAACTCTGCACCCCCAGACTGATACGGTTTACCCCGCCGTCGCGGCAGGAGCGCAAAAAATCCTCATCAGCAGACTCAGGATTCGCCTCTACCGTAAATTCCCCAACTCCCCTGCGGGCCAGCAGCGCCGCAAGCCCCCCCAGCAAACGCTCCATACGGGACGCCCCCAGCACCGAAGGCGTTCCCCCGCCCACAAACACCGTAGGAACCTGCTCCACCTGAAAAAACTCAAGCTGCTCCCGAACATCCGCCAGCAAAGCCTCAACAAACCTGTCCATCAATGCTTCATCGCCGCGCCCCACCGCAACCGAAAAAAAGTCGCAATAGTCACACAACCCCGCGCAAAAAGGAACATGAACATAAAGGGAACAAATCATCTCGCTATGCTACGGTCTCCCCATCTTCGTTACCGGCCAAAACCGGAACACCGCTTTTGCTATTATGGAATCCGCAGGCACCGGCCCCCAAGTTCGGGAATCGTTGGTATTGCTCCGGTCATCGGAAACAACAAAACATTCATCGGCACCCAGAATGATTCGATCCATGTTACCCGAAAACGGAATCGATTCATCCCAAAGGGCGGGCACATGGGGTATGGCGGGATAATAAGGCTTTTCGGAAAGTTCAAATTCGGTCAGGCTGTAGGAACTGCCCGAAGGCTTTACCCGCAGCACAAAGTTGGTCATGGTGATTTCATCGCCGGGAAAACCGATAACCCGCTTCAGGTAGATATGCTCTTCCCTGCCAAAAACGCTTACCCGCTGGGCGGTGAAAAAACGGGCAAAGCCGTCCATGAACCACTGCGGCCATTTTCTCCGCTCTTTGGGTGCAGTATCAACCAGCACGATGTTTCCCCGTTTAAACGGCAGGCTCTGATCCGCTGACCTGAATTCCGCCGCCAGCGCAGGCAGGGCAAAAGAGACGAATACCAGGCGATCCCCGGCGGCAAGGCCCGGCTGCATGGTGTCGTTGTCCAGTACCCAAATCGAACAGAAAAATGCCGTCAGCACGTTATACGCTACATAGAGAACGAGAAAACAGAGAAAAACCTTGAGCAGCCGGTAGCGCTGGTGCTTCTGGGCCGCATAGGAATATTTCATCCATTTATCAAACATCGCCATCCGCCCTTTTATCTGATCAGTCCGGCCCGCCACTTTGGCAGCATTGGCCAATAGATAAGCGATCCCTTGCCCAGCACCTTCGACACCTTAACGGGCCCAAAGTAACGGCCATCACGGGAATTGTCCCGGTTGTCGCCCAGGGGCAGCACCCTGCCCTCGTTCACGTACCAGCCCAGCCGGTGCCGGGCGAGGAGCATCGCATAACGCTTGTCCTGGGGCGCGGCGCCCCGCAGGGTTTCAAGCCGCGCCTTTTCATGGGCAAGGTAATCGGGAAAACGTATATCCCTGATGCCGGCCGCAGTGCTGCGCAGCCGTTCGGGAATCTGCAGACCCAGATCCGACCAGGCCGCCGCCTGCCCCGCAGCTTCCAGCGGGGCGTATTCTTCGGGGCGAATGATCCTGCTGATATGGTGATTCCAGTTCCGCCCTTTGTTATAGTCCCGCTCATCAATCCAGCGGTCTTCTCCGGCAAAACGCAGCTTCATCTCGCCCTTTTCCATAATAAAGCGGTCCCCAGCCATACCCACCGCCCGCTTTATCAAAAAATGCGGCTTGGGATCGCCTGACTCGTCCCGGTCAATATCCACCAGCGAAAGGGTGAGCATATAGATGATACGTTGGGCAATGTCAAAGGCGGGGCCCCGTGAAATATACGAGGGGTTTTCAAAAATGATGATATCGTTCCGCCCCGGTTTGAAAGGGCTGGGAAGTTTACCCAGACCGGGCAGCAGCTCCGGCCCATAAACAATTTTATTCACAAAAATATGATCGCCGATTTCCAGGGTATTGATCATGGAACCTGAGGGAATTTGATAAGCCTGCACCAGGTATTGATTGATGAGCAGCACCATGCCGGCAGCCCAGAGAAAGGCTTCGATCCAGTCCAGAACAGGATTCTTGGCGCGCTGCTTCTCTTTTTTTATGCGCCGGATTCGGTTCCGCCTGGTCAACCAGGCTTCGGTAAGGCTTTGGAGACGATCAAAAAAATCGGGGTGTGTATTTTGGGACATTCTGGTTAAAATTAGCACGAACAGCCATCGTTGACAAGGGACGCAGGGGAACCTATAATGCGGCAATGCGTACAAAACAGACTGATGCTTCGGACAAAACATCCCCGGATAAAACAACCGGCGCTGAAGATCAGGTCAGGCTGAAACCTGTCCTGGGGCTGCGGCCGGGCGTCTACCTTGCCGTTATTTATGCAATAGCGCTTCTTGTCATTTTCTTTTTTGTATTGCTGTTTCCCGGTCTCAGGCGCCCCGGTTCAGTAATCATACTAAAAACCGAGCCCGCCGGTGCAGCCCTGCGGGTGGACGGCGTGTACCGGGGAACCGCGCCGGATAAAATCTTTGTGGCAAAAGGCTCCCATACACTGGAACTGGTTCTGCCCGGTTTCACCCCTGAGCGTATTGAGTGCGAAATACCCGGGCGTGTCTTTGCCTCGGCAATTTTCCCCCGCCCCTATCCCCTGGAAGTCAAACTAAACGCCCCTGACCCCGCAGCCGCCTTTGCCCTTGCCGCCGCGGATTACGCCGCATGGACCTTTGGCGGCGAACCCACTGCCGCCTGGCAGATACCCTTGAGCCTTTCCGAAGGCGCCTACCGCGTTGGCGCGCAAGCCGCGGCGGCTGACGGCAAGGCAGCGAACAGCAAAACAATGACGGAACTCCTGCGGGTTTCGGCGCGTTTTGCCGTAACCCGCGCCGCCCTGCGGGATCTGGTCAGGGCCAAGGCCATTGCAGATAACGGCGGCCTTCCGCCCTCGCCCCTCAGCGTCTTTAACACGGCGGCGGACATCATCGGCTTTCTTTCGGAAAATCCTGGCAGCGCCGCCTGGCTCGCCGGGCTGCTGCCCCCTGAATCAGCTGCCCTGGTTACGGCCTCCCCCTGGTATCAAAACGAATCCGCCGCTCTTGCCGCAAACAAAACACGCGCCCCCGGAGCGACCGCCGCAGCGCCGCCGCCCGCAAGGCAACTGCGTCTTGGCGGCCTTTCCTTCACCGGCATAGACGGCGGAACCCTGGTGCAGGGCGAACCCTTTCCCCACGGTGTTTCTGTCAGCGGCTTTATGGTAAGCGATACCGAAACAAGCGCCGCCGCTTTTGAAGCCTTCCTTGCGGCAAAACCCCAATGGCGGGAAGATCAGCGTGATGCGCTCATCAAACAGGAACTGGTTACCGGTGATTATCTGCGGCAGGACTCAGGCGGCAGAACAGACGAAACCGGAATCACTGCCGTATCATGGTTCGCCGCCCAGGCGTTTTGCCAATGGCTCAGCGAACAGCTTCCCCCGGCGCTGGCCGGCTACGAAGTCCGCCTGCCCAGCGAGGCCGAATGGGAATATGCCGCCAAAAACACAAACAGCGGCGATGCGGGTATGTGGGAATGGTGCGCCGATCCCTACGCGCCTCTGGCTTTTATCACAGCCGCGCCTGACGCGATAGCCGCAATCGGCTCCCCCGACCGCTCAGTGCGGGGCCGGCCGAACACCCCAAACTCTGCAGGAGTGGAAACCAGAGCGTCCCTGCCCCCGGCTTTCTGTTCCCCCTTTGTCTCCTTCCGGCCGGTAATCGCCCAAAGGCAATAGCGTATGGCTGAAGGCGCAAACGAACCAAAGGTTCACATCATCGCGGTAAATCGCAAAGCCCGGCACGATTATTCGGTGGACGACACCTATGAATGCGGCATGGAACTCATGGGTACCGAGGTAAAATCGTTTCGTGACGGAAAAATCTCCTTCCCCGATGCATGGGCCGAAGTTTCAGCCGGCGAGATCTGGCTCCGCTCCCTACGGGTAGCGGAAAACCCCTTTTCCTCGATTTTTAACCACGATCCTGATCGCAAAAAAAAGCTGCTCCTCCACCGTGACGAAATTAAACGCATCACCCGGAAAGTGGAAGAAAAGGGCTATACCCTCATCCCCTTATCATTTTATTTCAAAAAAGGCCGGGTAAAAGTGGAATTAGGACTCTGCAAGGGCAAAAAATCCTATGACAAACGGGCGGACATACGCGAGCGGGACGTCAAGCGCGATATAGCGCGGGAGTTCCGCCGGGGGCACTAGGAGTTTGTTGCGCTTCGCGCATTTCAACCTCCAAAAATCGCCTTCAGGCGATTTTTTACTCTGCAAACTCCGTAAGCAGCCCCTTTATCGAGATTGTTCTCAGTATAACCCTATTAAAAACTTATTCGCCTGGTTCCACTAATCTTCTTTTCTGGCAAGCGTAAATCTGACAATAAATTCTTTGGTCTCACCGGCCTGAAGATTAATATCCTGATAGGAAAATCCTATTGCACTGTCAACTGATTTAACATCTGTTCGCCGGTCATCGTAAATATAATCCAGGTGCGCCCCATCACCCCATGTGCCAAGCCACAGGGTATCTACAGGAGTTATACCATTTCCCGATTCACTTATAAACATGAGTTCAAGTGAGGGGCTTGTTTCCGAATCGGTCATATGGGCCCCATAAGAAGTATGGGTAAGAGAAGCTTCATCATTTTCATGTATCATTACATCCGCCGATGCGCCAAATCTCTGCCCGCTTACCGCAGTGCTGTTTGTGTTATGCAACAGATGCCGTAATTGAAGATAAGAAACACCCTGGTCATAAATAAATTCCGGTTTTACAGTCAACTCAACGCCGTTAGCTGCATCTTTTTGATATCCGTTTACCATTTCGCGTTTTTTCCCGTTCAGGTCGTAAAACCATCCGCCCTGATAGTATGTTGTCCATAACCAGTTGTAATTTTTCCCCATGCCAAGAATATCTATTCCGCCGTTTCTGCCGCTGGCTCCCCTGTTTTCGCCTTTATTGTTAAACCGGTACGCCAGCCGGTATGTCGGCTCGGTTCGGTATTCGGTCAAACTTTTGGTTGAATCCTCAGCCGCTTTGCTGGAGGACGGCAATAAAGAAATTTGTGAATCTGAAAGCGCGTAAAAATCTTCTTCTGGAACAACTGCTATCGTTATATATTCAGTTTCATTTATCCGTATGAACGCATTACCGATAGCCAAACCGGTTATACTGCCCGGCGAATTTACCTTAACAATCGAAGGTACACTGCTTATCCAGTATTTAACGGTTTTCCGTTCAGCCAAATCCGCTATGCTTTTTGTTTCACCTATTCTTATGGTCCGGTAGGCTATCTCGGTTAATGACGCGGCAGGCAACACCACGGTACTGATCGGTATTGCCGCCCCGGTATCTTCCCTGATAATAATTTCATTGAAGCCCAGGGCGCGCAATTTCTCCAGACAGGATGCTATATCTTTTGCACCTATCCCTCTAATCATTACTCTGGTAAAATCCAGGTACTTTTCATAGACCGGATTCAGCGATGCAGCGGAAAGATTCCCAAAAGCTGTTTCCGCATTTTGCTCAATCTTGAAAGCTCCTACCTGCAGTTGATACAATTTGGTGCTTTCAGTATTTGGTACCCTTCCTATAATTTTAAATGTGGTACTTTGTTGGGCAAAAGAAATCGTGGAAAGAAGCAATAAACTGAAAAAAGTAAATAACCGGCGCATATATCATCCCCTTTATGATATAATATACCGGTTATTTACCATTTTGTAAGTCCCTATCTCTTAAACTTCAGCGTCTCCAGAGGCGAATCACCCCGTATAAAACCGAACCAGAGCTCCTTGTCGGTCTTTTCGCGTAACAGCTTGAAATAAGAGGCAAGGTCTTTCACATCCTCGCCATTAACGGAAGTTATCCGGTCGCCCTGCCTGAGACCGACTATGTCCGCAGGGGTATCCGCGATTACCTGAGCCACAAGCAAGCCCTTTGCGTTTTTGTCCAGTTTGAGACTTTCTTTAAGCTCATCGTTCAAGGGCACCACATAGGCACCG
>BNVF01000020.1 GCA_025997895.1 Spirochaetia bacterium | reverse complement strand
CGCACATCCCGCAGCTTGGCAATAAGCCGCGGGATGTGCGGACTGAAAATCAGGAGTTTGTGTATTATATTCAACGCGCTTACGAAATGCTTTTTAAACTTGCCTGGGGCGGGATTCCGGGGGCGCACAAGAATTACCTTATCGTAAAAACGCCGGTAACCAGCCCGGTGCAGAATTACGCGGTGCATAAAATTACCAATATCGACGATAAAATCGAAAATACCGTGATGTGCGTCATGCTGCGGGGGGCGCTTCTGCCTTCCATGATCATGAGCAAGGAGATTGAGGAATATTCTTCCCACGGGTATGTAACGCCCTTTGCGCTGTTCAGAATACGGCGGGACGATACCAAAAAAGAAACCGACATGGAGTATATTCTGGATCTGGACCGTTCCTATTTCAGCCTTGAGGCGCTTGACGGCAAGGATCTGATTTTCGCGGATCCCATGAACGCCACCGGAGGGAGTCTGGTAACGGTGGTCAAGTACCTTTTGGGCGCCGGGGTTAAACCCCGCTCAATTCAGTTCTTCAATGTGATTGCGGCGCTCAAGGGGGCCCTCAGGGTGGTGCGGGCGCTGGAAAATTGCGACGTGTACACCCTGTGGATGGATCCGGTTCTGAATGAGCAGGCCTATATCATGCCGGGTCTGGGCGACGCCGGGGATCGCATCAACGGCAGGGATGTGGAGTCCAATCCCCGGAATATTATTCAGCTTGTTGCCGATTACGGCGATAATATTGCCAGACTCTACCGGGCGCAGTTACGCGAAATTGAGGGCACGGTGCTTAATACCATAAAATGAAAAATACGCGGTTCGGTTTTTGTGTTGTTTTTGCGGGGCTGCTGGCGGCTTTTGTACCGACCTTTGAAAGCTGCGCGGGTATGGCTGCTTCGGCGGAAGAATATTATTCCATAGGCATGGCCTATTTTGACATGGGAAAATTTGACGAGGCTGAAAAATGGCTGAACCGCGCCAAAACGGCGGATAAAACCAAAGTCGCCTCCGAGTATAACCTGGGACGTATTGCTTATGAAACCGGGCGCTACCGGGAAGCGGCCGGACATTTTGAGACTATTTTAAAGCGGGACCCGCAAAATACTTTAGCCCTCAGGGCAGCGGCCTATACCAGAATCAAAAATGGCGAGATTGAGCTGGCCGAAAAGCATTATAACAGGCTGCTGACCCTGGCGCCTGAAAGCGCCGATGACGGCTATAATTACGCCCTGGTGTTATACGCAATGGAAAAATACGCTGATGCGGAAAAAGTTCTGGGCTCTTATCAGTTTGCGTTACAGGATAACAGCGATATGCTGCTCCTCTACGCCAGATCCCAAAAAGCCCAGGACAAAATCGAAGCAATTGACAATTACGCGAAATGGCTTGCGGATAATTCTGACGCAAAGGTACGTTATGAGTACGCCCAAATGCTTGAAGGCCAGGAATTGTACGCCAGGGCTCTGGAAGAATACCGCAGCACCCTGTCCGGTCTTAATCAGGACAGCGTTGATCCAAAAAAATCAGAACTGCGCTTTACCATTGCGCGGCTGCTCCTTATTGCCGACAGTGAAAGCGCCGATGGCATTACCGAACTTACGAGTGCGGTAAGCGAGGGCTACGACGATATTGACGCTATGGAGGAGCTGCTCAAGGATAGCAGAATCAGCGCAGCCAACAAGGAAAGTCTCAGGGGTTTAATCAACGACGTTCAGCGCGCCGCCGAGGAAAAAGAAAAAAAGGCCGCAATGCAATTAGAAACCAAGGCTAAGGCCGCAGTACAAATAGAAGCTGAGGCCGCCGCAATGCAATCAGAAACTGAGGTTGAGACTGAGGCCGACAGTACCGACGAATGACAGGGTTTCGCTTTGTAGATCATCGGTGCAGTCCAATTTGGCGAATACCGAAAAGTTGAGCCTTCCCAATATCCTGATGATCGATTCGTGGCCCAGACCCAGAGTCCAGCGCAGATAGTCCCCGGAGTGATCAAATGATAATTCCAGGCTTTCCTTGCGCATCTGCTCATATTTGGAATTCAGCAATGAGGAAAGACTGAGCCAGGAGCTTTGGGTTCTGGCGGTCCTGGCTATCCAGTTGTAAAAGATGCTCAAAAGACTCCTCCTGGTAGGAGCGGTCCATTCAGCACTGATGCTTTCAAGCCAGCCTGATGAGCCGAAGGTGAAGGTATTGGAAAAACTCAATATGCTTCCTGAAAAACCGTAAAATCCCGCGCCCAGGTTTGACTGGGCCCGCCAGGAAAGCTCTTCGTCCCGGGGAATGGCCACGGCGCTTTCAACGGTGTGAGTAAATTCGTCACCCTGATAAAAATCGAAAAGCGGCAAATAGCCCAGGACGCCAAACATATTGATTGCAGAAAAACCAAGGTTGCCGCCTATATGCAGTACGTCAAAACGGGTATCCATTTTCTGTTCCAGAATCCGCTCAATGCGGCCGCCTGCGCTTGAGGGGATAAAAAACGCCTTGAGATCATACCACGAAGGAAAGCGGGCAGTAAAACCGAAACGGTCGTTGAAAAAAGTGTATTCTGTTAAATCCGCCTGAGGGGAGGCGGCGAGGCTCTTGTCCATAGCATCGTTCAATACAGGGGCAAACAGGGAATACAGGGGAACCACACCCCAAAGCGGCAGGGAATCGCCGACGCTTTCAAAAAAAACGCGCCCGTCATCCAGAGCGTCTGCTCCGTAAAAACGCAAATGCCGCTTAAACCCCCGTTCGGCCTGCAGGTTCAAGGAACTTTTGCCCAGGACTATAGGCATATCAAGGCGTGCCGCATTTTGCAGACGGCCCAACTGGTTCGCCTTTGCCAAATCGGTGCTGCCCTCAAAAGCGAGAACCGCCCCTACCGGCTTTGTTGCTTCGGTAATGGTGATAAGCGTTCTGGTAGTCCGCTTTTCGGCGCCGGTACCCAGATCCGGCAGCATGGGCTCCCAGCTCCGCACCCAGATTCCGCCGTAGCTCTCATACTCGTCAATCGCGGCATTATGCTCTGTCCACGAGGCAAAGGCGTTTACCGAAGCCGAGGGGATGTAAACCGGCGGCGGATTGACACCTAACGCGAGGTTCCATTTCCGGTCCAGCCGGGATAACTCGTAAAGCGCCTCGGCGTCAAAACGGGAAAAAAAGATCGATGAGAAACCGAGATTGAAGCGGTGATCCGCGGAATTATCACGGGGAGCCACGGAAAAAGATTCCCCTGCCAAAAAGGGCCCCCATGACCGGGAAATGCCGTGGCCGGCGCTCCAGAGAAAAGTTTCCCTGGCGGCGGTAAATGCCAGGTTTCCCGTAACTTTCGCGCCAAAAAACGAGATTTCCCCATTGGAACGGTTTATCAGGCTGAGAGCGGCTTCGTTTTCCCTGATAAAAGGATCGCCCCGTGCTTCGCTCTCCAGTGTGGTAGAAATGGAAAGATCCGCCAGGGCTGGGGTTTTCCCGATGGCAAGCAGAGTCCCGCTCCGGCGGTATTCTGTCATGGTTCCCAGGTTGAGCCGGTACTCAGGAGAAGCTTCTTCCAGGATGATCTCGTCAACGCGAAAATTTCCGGGCGGCAGGGAACCAGGTCCGGCGGCGCTGATGTCCCTTCCTGTGGGATTCACCAAAACCGCCGCATAGGCGGCCCTGCCCGGCTGGGTTTCACCGCTGTTCATCTGCTGCTGCGGCCGGTACTTAAAACGCGCGCCTGAGGCGTCGCCGCCGTCAACGCTTATCCCCTGATCTTTGCCCAGGTAGCGTATGCTCACCTTTGACCACACACCGGGCCTGAACGCGCTTAAGGGAATTTCCGCCTCAAGCCGGCGGCTCCCCGCATTGGCCAGCGCGTCAGGGCCCTCGGCGATAATAAAACTGAGGGTACCGCCTTTATTGCTATCCAGATCGCCGCCGCCGCTCCGCTCCGGCCCCCGCACAAAAAAACTTAAAACCCGGTAATTCGCCAGGGGCAGGGCGGGAATTCTGCCATCAGCGCCGGCGGAAATGTCGCTTGCCATGTTTTCCCACTGCACTTCCAGAACCCGCTGCCTGCTGCCCGCATTGTGGAGCCGTTTGATAATATCGCCATACGCTGCTTCCAGCGAAGCCCCGCCTGCTTCCCACATTTCGGCGGATTTCACTTCGCCGTTTCCTGAAGAGTCAGAGGCTTCCCTGACCGCAGTCCCGTCAAAGGTGATGGGTCTGAACGAAGTGCCCCTGACTATGGGCGGGGCAAGCAGCACCCTGCCCTGAATTGACGCAGGAACGGAGCTGTCATAAACGGCGATGAGCCGCAAATATTGGGCGTCCCCCAGTTTCAGCCGGTCATTGTCACCTAACACAAAGCGGGCAATTCTGGCGTCCTGGCTGAATGCGGCAGGGTTATTGCTCACCGCGCCCGGCGGCGGCGGGTAGAGCGTGCTTTCCATGATGAGTGCGGCATTTTCGTCAAAGGCAATATCTTTTCCAGAAAGGGAACCTATCTGCAGCACCAGTTTGAAATCAGCGGGGGGCGTCCCGTTAAAACCGTAAAACCGGAAAGGTATTTCAATCTCCCTGGCCCGTGCCAGCAGGGCGGCGTCTTCTCTCAGAGGTACTTCAAAACCGGTCCAGTTCTGCGTTTGGTCAAGGGTGAATTCGGCGGTCAGCACATGGGCTTCGCCGGTAAGCTGGGAATCTTTTACCGGGTAGGGCTTGTTCTGTCCTGACACAGTTGTGGCGCCGCTCCAGTCTATCGACATAAGCGAAGATGAACCAAGCACGCTGGTGTCACGGTAATTGCGATAGACCAGATCGGCGCGGTTGGAAAGATCAAGCCCGGTGAACAGCGTTCCGGAGACCGAATTGTTCGGCGGCTGTGAAATAAACGAGGTGTCAGGCGTCAAAGCCAGGGCGATTTCATTTCCTTCCATACCGGCAGCCCGGTAAAGCCCGGTGGTATCGGGCTGCTCAAAGGCGAGCCCTGCGGTGACTTGGGTTTTAAGGTAATCGTAGTCCCAGCTGGTTTTGACACTGAGACCCACGGCGCCGGGGTTGGAAACTCCCTCTTCGGTAAATGAGGTATCCGAGGTGAGGTTCCAGCGTATACCCAAAGCCAGGGCCAAACTGAAGGGGTTGTACTCTTTGTGATACACCGCCCCCAGCCCGGCGGCTATGCTCCCCAGCCGGGTCTCGTCGCTGCGTTTCAAATAGGTGATGCGTATCACTTCGTTAAAACCGGCGGGGCTTGCAAGACTCACAGTCCCGCTTGCGGCGTTGTAGCTGAAATTGGGATCCTGTATGCCGCTGCGCCAGACCTGCACCGAGCCGGAAACCACATCGGTACCGATGGAGTATGCCCCGGCGCTGCCGTAATTGGTAAAGCGGAGACTGAGGTCTTCGGTAAAGGCTGCGGCGCCGGGCAGATAAATATTGGGGAATTGTTCGGCCAGGGGCCAGCGGGTTTCAGGGTTCCGTTGATTGCCGCCGCTTCCATTGCGCACCAGCTCGTAAAAACCCCGCATGGTTTCGGTTACGGCGTACAGGGGAATATCGGCGCTGAGGGCGCCTGCATCCAGGGGGATCACCTCGTAGCCGGAAAAGTCCTGCCCGGAAGAAACACGCACCAGCGCCGCCAGGGCGGATGTGCTTGAAGGCGCCTCGTAGCGGTTCTGCCGCTCAAAGGGGGAGAAGGCGCCGGGCTCGCGGACCACCAGCGCGGGGGTTCCGCCGATGTTGACCGAACCGGGTCTTGTTCCTGAGCCGCCGCCGCTCTGGGGGTAATTTCGCAAATCGATTATTGAGCCGGAAGGATCAAACCATTGCTGGACTTCATATAAAAAATTCTGGCCCGACGGCCCGGGGATATTATAATTTCCCATTGAAGCAAGCCAGGGCTGATTATTCCCGCCCTTTGTATAGGCCACCGCTACCATACCCTTGGGGCTGACACTCAGCTCAATCAAACCCGATCCCCTGCCGGCGGCGTATTCGCTGGGGCCCGCAAGCCGCCAGCGCCTGCGGCTTGTTGTATCGATCAGAGTGCCCTTTTCATCCTCAAGGTAGACCTGGGGCTCTGAATCAAGGCCGGTGTCTGGCAGCACAAAGGAAATACCCCGCACCGGGTTTTGGGGCGAAACGTAACTGAAGGAACGTTCTCTGTCGCCCACAAAAATACGCTCTTCTCTGGCGGCGGCGTCATAGCGGAACAGGGTGTGAATATCCAGATTGCCGCCGCGCAGGTGGCTGTAAAAGCCGAATGAGGAGGGAGAGTCGCCCCCCAGGTCAAGGTAGGGAAAAGCGGGAAAATCCAGCCCCGTGTTGCCAATGCCGGCGTATTGGACAATTTCGCCGGGCAGGCCCTGGTACCCTGCGCGGTAGGTATTCACATCGGTATTGTCAAGAAAATTGGCTTCTACAAACCAGCGATCCCGTATCCAGAGCGAAAGGGTAAGATCCGCCTCCTGAGTAAAAAGCACCGGCGAATCCGGGGACACTGCCCGTGTTCCCAAAGGGCTGGAGGAAAAACCCAGATTACCCTGTAAAGTCCCCTTCCAGTAGCCCGACAATTGCAGCGACACATCGGTATCACCCAATTTAAGCCCCACCAGTTCTGACGGCGCTTCTTCGGCGATCCGCCCCCGCAGCTCGTCAATGGCAGGGTCAGGCAGGGGATCGGCCTCCTGCCCGCGAACCATCACGGCGGAACACAGCAGCAGGAGACAGCAGCAAATGGAACGAGGGGTTCGCAAAGCAGGCATTTCTACTGTATGATATAACATTATGCGGTACAAGTTAATCCGGTAAGGCGGTCTCATGGTTGTTTCAATGATCCAATTAATCTTTGAGATTCCCGATGTTGATAATATCAAGGAAAAACGCCGGATCATCAGGTCGGTAAAGGACAAATTGCAGCGCCGCTTCCACATGAGCGCCGCCGAGGTGGATCTGCAGGATTCCCTGTCTTTTGCCCAGATAGGCGGCGCCCTGGTTTCCAATTCCCGGACTTTCGGCGAGACCGTATTGCGTAAGGCTTTTGAAATGATAGAACGGGAAACCCCGGTCCGAATCCATGATATGAATATTCACTCGGAGGAATTTTGATGAACAGGCGTTATGCGATTTTTTTTGTTTTACTCGGCATTGTTGTATTGAATTCCTGCATAGGCGTTTCGGCAGATATTACAGTACGCGCTGACGGCTCGGGAAAAATCGCCCTGGAATACCGGGTTTCCCGCATGGCGGAAGCTCTGGGCAGACTCGACGGCAACGAACGCTGGCAAACCATTCCGGCAGGCCGCGCCGATTTTGAGCGCAGCCTGGCGCGTCTGCCCGGTATGCGGCTGGTTTCGTTTTCCACCAAAAACGAGACGAATAGCGGCGGAGACATCATCAACAACGCCGAACTGGAATTCAAAAACATCGATGCCCTGCTGGCTTTTCTTGATCCTTCGGGAAAACGTTCCGCTTTTTCCCGGGAAAACGGGACGAACAAATTGTCCCTCACTTTATTGGACCCGGCGTCATCAACAGCCCCGGGCGCTCCCGACCCGCAATTGCTTGAACTGGCGCGGCAGGTTTCCGCAGGCTATGAACTTAATGTAAGTTTCAGCGCCGATGGAAACGCATCCCTCACCCTCGCGGACGGTACCGGTGCCACCCTTGTGCCGGTTCCGGCGGCAAAAGTAATTTCGCCGGGTAAGAAGGTATCACTGGCTATTGGAACCGGTGAACTTCTCAGCCTTGAACACGGCTTGACTGTACAGTTTACCTGGTAACAACGGTCCAGCAATTCTCATTTTAACCACGAACCACACCAACCCCACGAAAATAAAGAGGGAATAGGGTAGTCTGAGTTCGTGTTTTTTGTGAGGTTCGTGGTTATTCCTGATTTGGCTAATCAAAACTGAGAATTGCTGGTTTTTGGAGAGAGGTTGGGAAAAAAACAGTATGGTTTTTCACACATATATAATGCGGAAGAACTGCGTTTGGTTAGCGGTGATGACAACTTGGCAGTGGAAAATACAAATCTTTTGGTAACAGAACCCTTATATGAAATAAATTTTACGCTGCCGGTTAATCTTGAAACCGGACCTAACCGTATTCAGGTTATCGCTACCAATAACTACACGGTCTCAGGAAAAAATAATGCTGCTGGTTTTGGGGCAAGCGCGGAGGGCAGGGCATCTCACTTTGTGTACAACAATGTAATGGTGAACACTCAGGAAATGGATTTGTGGATACTCGCCATCGGTTCAAACGAATATTTATACGGCAGCCCTGAAAACAATTTAAATTTTTCGGCTAATAACACAAAAGGAATAGCATCGCTGCTTGAAAATCAACAGGGGAAACGTTACCGGAATGTATATTCTCAAATTATCGCCGATGGAGAAAAAATCGCCCCTACCAGAAAAAATATACTTAACGCGTTAAATGTTTTTTTCAGCAAAGCGGCCAGTAATGATGTTCTGGTATTGTATATGTCCGGTCATGGCGAGGATAATAAAAACGACACCAATAGACAGTATTATTTCTTGCCTCAGGATGTACCCTTTAGCCCTGACGGTGAGCCTGATTATTCGATGGCCATATCATTGGACGATATAAGCGCGCTTCTTGATATGGCCGGAAGGAAATTTATTTTTATTGACTCCTGTTTTTCGGGGGGAGTAGATAATCGAAAATTGACAAAAAGCCTGAAAACCCAAAGTACCGCTATTTTTACCTCAAGCCAACAAGGGGAGTATTCCTGGG
Organism: Spirochaetia bacterium; assembly: GCA_025997895.1. GTDB lineage: Bacteria > Spirochaetota > Spirochaetia > Treponematales > Breznakiellaceae > WQXQ01. The sequence goes on along the minus strand of BNVF01000020.1, from coordinate 45,769 downwards.
AAGGGAGCGGGGCGGTAGAATACGGTGTTTTTACCGAATTTCTCATTCATGGTATTCAGGGCGAAGCGGCGCAAAACAATGAGGTAAAGGTGTCAAGCCTTGGCGATTATACCTACAAACAAGTTGTATGGTTCACCAGTGACGAGCAGCATCCATACATATATGTACCGGAAGGGCTTTACAGCTTTGTGCTTGCTATTACCGATCCACCACTGAAATAATAAAATCCCGGTAGCCATCTTTCCCCCCTGGCCCTGGATCACCCCCTCTTGACAGGAGTGCACAGACCCCATACTTTTGAAATGGAGGCTCTTAATGAAAAAAATTGTTGTGTTCGCAATCGTACTTTGCGCCGTGGCAGCCCTGCCGCTTTTCGCCCAAAGCAGCAGCAGGGCAGGGAATGCCACCCTTGTTTCCTGGACTGTCGATAAAGTAGAAAACGGAATGAAAGACAAGGTGAGCAACGTCGCTATTCAGCCCAGCGGCAACGATATGCAGTACACCCTGCAGGTCAAAGATGGAACGCCGGTAAGTTTCAAGTATAACCGGGTAAGCAAGCGGCTGCATCAGACCGAGAATGGCGAACTGGTATACAGCACCGATACTGCCTCCCTTGGCGAAGCCGGCGCCAATTCAACTTTAACTTTTACCGATAAAGACGGCGCAGTGAATGTGCTGAAATTCCGTAAAAAATAAAGGAAGAATAAACCGCAGAATGCAGAGGAAAACGCTGAGATTTCAGACTAAAACTCTGCTGAACCTTCGGTTCACTCTCCGCGGTTAAATATTCTTCATTCCTCTTCCCCTTTGTCGCCTTCGGCGCCTTCGCGGTTAATAATTCTTCATTCTCCCTCTCATAGTGAGTATTTTTGAAAGAGAAAATTGCACTTTTTTGCTTTTTATAAGCTTTTCTGTTGTTTCATTCGAAAATACGTGATATATTGTGGATATGAATATGTTTACCCCCCCCCCCCCCGTAATGGCCGGTCGGTAAGCCCTGGAAACCCGGGTCCGGCCTTGACCAGGACACCGTCAAATTCGGCGAAGGTTACTTTGAGATAAGCGCCCAAATGGTCTCAGGCGATTCAAACGAACCCTACAACGACACTGAAACAGCGAAGTTTTTTTACGCTCCCGAATACGATGATTTTTCCAAAATGGTAACCATCAGGCCCGGGGACAACGCGAACGGAACCAAGCCGTCTCCCGCAGAAGTCATCATCACCGTAACGGTGGGAACAAAGGTTACCGGCGTCAATGGCAATAGCATGACCGCGCCGGTGAGTTTTTACTACTTTACCGTTACCCCCAGCACTACCCAAATAACCGATTCGCCTGACCATGTAAAAATTGTAGCCCTTGATTACGCTGCCCTGAACGGCGGCAGTAACAACAGTATTGAACGGTCGAGCCAGGAGTTTGATGCCATCACTATGGCGGAATTGACCCCTGCCAAAGCCGCGTATCAGGCGAACGCTGCGGGAACAGCGGCGGTGTACAGTGTTGAGTATCACCTGGATGAAACCATCCCTGCTATTTACCGACTGGCGGCGCTGGACAACCAGGCGCCGCAGGGGGAGCAGGCCCTTACCCTGGGGGGCGCGCTTTCGCATAACACTTCCACCAATGCCGACACCTGGGGCGGGGCCAATACGATTCTTGCTCTGGATGCGAATTTTATAACCGTGAACGACAACGGCGGCGTGGGACTTCTGCCGATGAATGCGTCCCAGGAAAAGCCCTGGACACAGGACATTCGGGAAAACATCAAATGGCAGTGGCGGCTGGTACATTCAACAGATAATACGGTTAAGTACGAATCCGGCTGGAAGGATATCACCGTCGCGGGCAGTTCCGCCACGGGAAGTGGCGAGCTTGACCTTTCGACACTTTCGACCATTACATCAAGCAACAGCGACGTGTATGTGCTGCAAACGCGCTTTCAGGATAACGTCAAGAAGGACGGTACCGGCAACGTGAGCGGGTGGAGCGGGAATCTGGCGGGGGTAAAGTATTACAACGCCACCCTGAACCCCGTGGGTAACCTCTCGGCAACGGTGAACACGGCAGGTAACGTCAGGACACGCCCTGGCTTACCATCTGGAATATACCGGAGATGACCACGAGTATCAACGCCGCATTGATTGAAGTCCCCGACGCGACAGAACTGGCGAAGGCAGGCAGCGGCGGCGCGTACCCTCCTGGGGGCAGCTATGTCCTGACCGGGGATATCACCGCAGCAAACTGGACACCACCAACGGCCGCTTTTACCGGCAAGTTCTACGGCAACGGGCATACGATTACCATAGAGAGTTTCGCCGCCGCTGCCGACAATGTGGGGCTGTTTGGCGTGGCGAATAACGCCCTCATCCGGGACCTGACCGTGGCGTATGGGAATAACGACGTAACGGTAACTAATGAAACCACCACCAATATAGGCAGCATCGCGGGGTCGGCGGGCGGAATCACGAAGATACTCAACTGCATGGTGGAGAGCATGGTGAAGGGCATGGTGAAGGGCATGGTGGATGGCAAACCCGTTGAGACAACCCTGATCCTGACCAGCAGCAGCACGAGCGATGTCTATATAGGCGGCATGGTTGGGTATATGGCAGGCGGCGTGCGGATCAGCAACTGCCGGGCAGCCCTGAATGTGAGCCTCACCAGCACCGGTACCGGCGCGGTCTATGCGGGCGGAGTGGCGGGTTTTGTCACCGGTACCGGCGGCGGGGCAATGCAGGAGCTCATCGCCGATGTGATGGTACTTGGCAGCGTTACCCTTGAAAAGAATGACAGCGGCAATATATTCGCCGGCGGCGTGGCCGGTTACAGCACGACGGCAGGTATATTTGCTCGGGTGGTCTATGATTATGGAACCGTTACGGCGCAGCGAAACGGCGGCACGGGCCTGAAAGACTGCGAATGGGGGCGGAACGCGGTGCTCGAAGTTCCAGCCAGCACTACGGCGTATAATCTCAATGTCGGCGGCCTTGCGGGCTATGCCTATGGCAGCGGCATTACAATACAAAACACCGTTGCGCGGGGGGACATAACCATTGGGGCAGGAGGAACCAATACCTATGTCGGCGGGCTTGCGGGCTATGTGCGGGGCTCAAGCGGAACCTCCCGCGTGGTATTTACCGGCTGCGTCTACGAAAGCGGGTTGATCACGGTAACTGCCCCTGCCGTACTGCGTATGGGCGGGTGTATCGGGTATGTGTTCGACTATATGGAGGCCACAGACAGCTACTCCCGCGCGGCGTTGCTTGAGGTAAAAGGGTGTACAGGTCTGTATTTCGGCGGTTTTAGCGGTTACCTCTATACTAGTACGGTGACTGACTGCGGCAGCTCCAAATATTCCTCTTCCCCTTTGTCGCCTTCGGCGCCTTCGCGGTTAATATTCTTAGTATTTCCTCTGCGTTCTCCGCGTTCTCCGCGGTTAAATTCTTCCTGTGTTTTTGTTTAGTAAACACATAAGGTGTTAGGCCCCGCTGTCAAATACTGTTTTTCCCAGGTCAGTGCGTGCGGGGTCCACGCCGGCCCGGTATTTCTCCAATGCCTGCTTTTCCCGTTCCAGTTCCGTAAATGAATAAACCGTCGCGCCCTGGGAATTTATCTCCACTTCCGGGACAGACCATGCGCCCATTTCTTTGATCACCTGCTCCCGGGCGGCGTTCAGGTTGTGGGGACGACATTCTTCGGCACTGGCCTCGATATCTCCGCTTGCAAGCTGCAGAGGGCGCGACCAAATGCGGCTGAACCCCAGGCGCTTGAAGTTGCGCAGCCTGATGTTGTCGTTTTCCTTTTTTTCCGCATGGCTCCGCAGAGCAGGGACGAGCCAGAACAGCAGGGAAAAAACCAGGGGAATTACACCCAGCACTATGCTGATAAAGGGCAGGGGATTAGACTGAAAATTCATAAACAGGGAGTAAGTAAAACCGTAGAGAAACGAGGCGGCCTGGAACTGCTCCACAGTGTACAGCAGGCCGGTAGTGAATGAGTGGTACAAAAAATAGGAACCAAAGAAAAGATTCACCGCGTTGATAATGATGAACCAGATGTTCATGCTTTTGGGATTGGCGGAGAATTGCCTGAGCCGCTGAATGGATGGCGACAGTTCGGCAAAGCGTTGTGTGTCGTCGCGTAACAGCAGTTCGTCAAAACGGTAGACAATGGTTCCCTCGTCGGTGGCTTCGGGGCTGCCGCCAAATTCGGCGCAAAAGGCAATAATCGCCTCCTCCGCCTCTGCGCTGTTTTTGCCGGTGAAGGCCATAAATTCCGGCAGCGAGATAACTCCCCGGTGGGCCTGGATATAGGCGATAAGCGCCTTGTGTTCACTTTCGGCCAGGTTCCTGTTGGGATCGGCCTCGCCAAACACAAACGAAAAAATTGCCTTGTGCATTGGGCGCGAGGGAGCTTTGTCGGCCCGGCTTACGCGGCCGTCGTAGCGTTGATAGGAGCGGGTTAATTCCGAATAAAACCAGAGCCGCCAGATCATGTTGAAAATACCCGACCCGGCGTACACCGTGCTCTGCCTGCGGCCGTTTGAATTTTTGGACTGCGCCGCCACGGACAAAAAAAGGCCCCCAATGGCAATGGCCAGGAAAAGCACAAAGTAGCCGATAAGCATAACCATGATCCAGACTTTAAACAGCAGCGATCCCGCAGCCCCCATGAAGGTGAAGAAATTATTCCCAAAGCGTTTCAGGCCGGCCTTAAAGCCCCGGTAGCGGCTGGTAAAGCCCCGGGGAAAGGAGTAGCGGATTTCCCCCGACTCGGTAACTTCCAGCCGGCCTGAAAATTCATCGGCCGCCCGGGGCAAAAGTTCCCGCACCAGAGACAGAGGCAGGGCGGTGGCTGCGGTAATATCCGCTATAGTAGCCGGCTTGCGCCGCCGCTTTAGTACAGCGGTAATTTTCCGGTACGCTTCACCCTCGTTTTTAAGCGGCTCCATTATGTCTCCGGATTGTTTTTTTCGCTTTCCAGCAGGGACGCGATGGTCAGGCTTTTGAGATACTCGTTGACCAGTTCCGAAACCTTAAGCCATACATTGTGGCTGGTACAGCCATTGATCCTGCCGCAATCATCGTTATGCTTGTCGCAGGTACCAGCGGCAAGTTCCTCGCCAGCGGCGTCAAGAATATCCTTAACCGTGATCTTATCCAGCGGGTGGTCAAAAGTAAAACCCCCGCCGGGTCCCCGCACGGATCTGACAATTCCCGCCTTTTTCAGCTTGAAAAAAATCTGCTCCAAAAAGACAGAGGAAATGCTCTCCGCTTCAGAGAGACTGTTGATCGAAATCAGCTCGCCGTTTTTTCCCATCTTCGCCAAAGCCAGTGAGGCCCGAAGTGCATAGCGTCCCCGTGTGGTGATTCTCATCGGTAATTCCTCCACCTCATATTTGACTAAAATTATAATATAAATAGTTTAAATGGAAAAGTAGCAAGGGCATGGTTCCCTTGACAATTTCTCCGCCATGTTTTACGAATAAAGTAAGGATAAAATGAATAAGTTCTTTAAACACCCTTGGTTAATCGTTGTAGTGATAGCGATTATTACGGTATTTTTTGCGTCCTGGCTGCCAAAAGCCGAACTGGACAACAATAACCTCCGCTTTGTGCCGGACAGCGATCCCGCCCTCAATACATCCCGCTGGATCGACAGCAGCTTCGGATCGTCCTTCTTTATACTGGTCGGACTTGAGCGGGAATACGGAACCGTTTTTGAGCCTGATTTTCTGAACCGCATCCGTGACTATGTAAACCGTATCGAAGAGATACCCATTGTTAAGGATGTTACGTCCCTGATGAACACCGACTACATCACTTCCAGGGACGACGCCATTGTGGTGGAGAAACTGGTGGGGGAAGATTTTTCAGGTACCCCTGAGGAAATCGCCGAGCTCAAGCGGCGGCTGCTTTCCTGGGATATGTACCAGCGCTCTCTTATCTCTGATGATTTTTCCGCTACCCAGATACTGGTGCCTCTGAGTATCAAGTCCGAAGAGGCGGGTCTGCCCGAGGTTACCGCAAGTTTTTTGCAGGTGCGGAACTTTGCGTGGGAAATGTTCGGCGATCTTGCCACGGTGTATGTTACCGGGATGCCGGTGATCTCCGCTACCATTAACGAAGCGATCAACGCGGACCTTAAGCTGTTGGTTCCCCTGGTAATACTGGTGGTGCTCACGGTGCTCTTCTTTTCGTTCAGGGGCTTTACGCCGGTGGTGCTGCCGTTGCTCACGGTGCTGATCGCGGTTATCTGGTCTGTGGGGGCCATGCCGATTGTGGGGATAAAACTTTCGGTGATTACCACGGTGCTGCCGGTGATTCTGGTGGCGGTGGGCAGCGCCTACGGCATACACGTAGTAACCCACTACATCACCGACCGGGGCGGCGCGGAACTTGGTCGCGAGGAGCACCGGGAATTGGTTTTTGAGGTGTTACGCAAAATCAGAAAGCCCGTGTTCCTGGCGGCGCTCACCACATTCGCGGCCTTTTGCTCATTCTGCTTTACCTCGGTGGTTCCCGTCAGGGAATTCGGTTACTTTTCCAGCTTCGGTGTGGTTGTCTCTTTTATCGTGGCCATGACCCTCATACCCGCTCTGCTTATCATCAGGGGCCCGAAAAAAATGAAAAGCCGGAATAGTGCAGACAGCGGCGACCGCCTGAGCGGGGTTATTGCGGATAACCTGGCTATACTTGCCGGGCGGAGAAAGACCATTCTTTTTTTCACTGTGCTGGTTATGCTTTTTTCGGTGTATGGACTTTCAAAAGTCATCATCGACAACATCATGGTTGAATATTTTAAACCCGATACGGATATTTATAAATCCGATGTGTTTATCAGGGAGAAATTCGGCGGCTCCAAAGTGATCAGCGTGGTACTTGAGGCTGACAGTACGGAGCTCCTTCTACACCCCGACACCCTCGCCGCTATGGATTCCCTTGCTTCCTATTTGCAGCACAAGGTTCCCAATGTGGGTAAGGTGATGGGCTTTACCGATCTGGTCAAACGGATCAACCAGGTCTTCAATGCCGATGAAAGCCCCGATGGAATAAAGAGCGCGCCGCAATCCATGCCCCTGGCGCCCTCCGGTTATACAAGCTCCGGTTTCGGTTTTGCCGAAGATGGCGATGATTTTGGCTTTGGTTTTGCTGACGGCGATGACAGCCCTGGCTTTGCCAATTTTGGCTTTGACGCCGCTGATGACGCTGCGATAGACACCGTGAGCGGGGCGGAAAAATCCGGCGGGGCAGGGGACGACGGCGAAAAAATCTACACCCAAAGCGAGCTCCTCGCCCTCTTTGACCGGGCCGGAAACCAGTCCCGGGACATGAACGCCAATGATCTGATTTGGGAACTCAAGCGCCAGGTGAATTATGAGGGCACCTCCTACTACGAGATACCGGTTGACCCCAAACGTTACGGCAAAGAAAGCCCCCAGGAACTCCAGCGCCTAATATCGAATTATCTGGTGCTGCTTGCGGGCAGTATCGATAATTACGCCAATGATCCCCTGGAGCCTACTGCCGTCAAGTCTACGGTGCAGCTTCGTACCCTGGGGATGTACGACAGCGGGAAAATTTTCAGCGCCATTGATCAATACACCAGGGCGAACATACCTTCCGGCGTAAAGGTCATCGTGGGGGGAACCACTATGGTGGAGCAGTCCATCAATGATCTGGTGGTGCAGTCCCAGCTTATTTCGGTGCTTGTTTCCATTATCTGCGTGTTCATCATCCTTGCCGTTTCAAACCGTTCCCTCGCCGCCGGCTGCATAGGCATAGCTCCGCTGTCAATCTCGGTACTGATCAACTTCGCCGTGATGGGATTTGCGGGGATCAAGCTCAATATCGGTACTTCTATGGTGGCAAGCGTTTCCGTGGGCGTAGGGATCGACTATACTATTCATTGCATGGAAGCGTACAAGCGGGAGTACCGCATTTCAGGCGGCGGGGATTTTCTCAGGCGTACCTTTCTTAGTTCAGGCAAAGCGATTATCATTAACGCGGTTTCGGTAGGAGCGGGTTTTGCGGTGCTTCTCTTTTCCCGGTTCAATATGCTCGGTGATTTGGGGCTTCTCATCGCTATTACCATGTTTTCAAGCGCCCTCATAAGCCTGACGGTGCTGCCGGCGCTGCTTATTTTGCTTAAACCAAAATTCATTACAGGAGAATAATTATGAAAAAAAATGTAACGATGCTGACGCTCTTTTTGGGAATGGCCCTTATGCTCCACGCCCAGGACGCCGGGTCTCAGGACGCCGGGCGTCAAGACGCCTTGTCCATTGTGCAGGCGTCCAGGAACCGGATTAACGCGCTTACCACTTCCACCAGATCCAGAATGGTGATCACCGCAAAGGACGGCTCCACTTCGGAACGGCTTATCGATCAATATTCAAAGGACGGGCCCAGCAAGAACAAGCGGGCGGTTATCGTGTTTCAGCAGCCGGCGACAGTGGCAGGTTCCCGCTTTCTTACCATAGAGAACCCCGGCAAAAACGATGACCGCTGGATTTATCTTCCCAGTCTGGGCAAGGTGCGGCGCATTGCCGCCTCGGAAGGGTCGGCCAGTTTTATGGGAACCGATTTTTCCTATGACGATATTTCCTCCACCAGCCGCAGCACAGACCTGGACACCCACAGCCTGCTTAAGGAAGAAATCCTGAACGGATACGCCTGTTATGTGATACAGTCGGTTCCCAAAGATTTAGGCTATCAATATTCAAAAATGATCCAGTGGATAGACAAAGATTCAAAGGCAGCGCTGAAGCTTGAGCTGTACGACAAAAGGTCAACGCTGGTAAAAGTCGCGGAGTTTTCGGGCCTTAAGGATGTGCAGGGCAGACTCACCCCAATGGCTACCAAAATGACCACCCTTGCCGAAGGAACTTCCACGATCATTACTATCGATATTATTAAATACGACGACCCCATTCCCGAAGGCGTCTTTACCACTGTGTACCTTGAAACAGGGAGACCAAGATGATCAAGCGGATATATGCAAGTGCACTTGTGCTGGCTGTTTTGCTGCTTGCCCAGGCGGCCGGACTCGCCGCGCAGGATTTTGGTTTCGGCTTTGACGAAACGGAACCGGCCGCTGCCGCGAATAATGCTTCGCTTTTGCCCTTCAAGTTGAAAATCGGCGGCGAAATTAACGCCGGCCTGCAAATCTTTGTACAGGATCTTAAAGATGCGGATACGGCCGAGACTGTTTCGGCGCTGGATGTGATTTCTGGCAAATTGAATTTCAGCGCCTCAGGCGAAAAGGCAGACGCCCATCTTGGGCTTAATCTTTCGGCAGCCAGTATCGGCGAATTGTGGGACAAAAGCGCCAGCCTGGGCAATCCCACGTATACTCCCCTCATCATTGACGAAGCGTATCTGCGGGGTTATCTTGGCCCCGTTGATATTGAGGCGGGTCTGCGGAAACTCACCTGGGGCAGGGCCGACAGCCTGGGCCCCCTGGATGTGGTAAACCCCCTGGATTATTCAGACCTTACAAACATCACCGACATCATGGCCATGAAAATCGCCCGTCCTATGGTACACGTCACCTGGGGCATGGGCGATTTTTCAAAACTCGAAGCGGTCTTTATTCCCAACTTTGCAGGCCACCGCTTTGCCCGGGACGGCCGCTGGACTCCTTCGCAGTTTGCGGATATACCAGAAATTGCCGAAGCGGGAATTCTTGGAAGGGTTAATGAACGGTTTGGGGCCATGATCCCGCCGAGTTTACTGCCTATGCTGCCAGGTTTGCAAACGCAAATAGCAGGAGAACTTTTACATTATTTTAATGGTTTTTCAATTAACTATCCCAATACCGGCACGATTAATTATTTTCAGAGCGGTCTCCGTTATACCACCACCATAGGCCCCGCCGATATCGGCGCCCAGTATTATTACGGAAATTTATTCCGTCCTGGTTTTACTATTGCCGGAGTAGACGCTTTTATTGACGATCTGGGCATGAAGATACTGTCTTCAAGTCCACCGATCTATTCAGATCCCTCGCTCCTTTCCCCCCGTATTGAATACAACCGCTATCACCAGCTTGGTATTGATTACGCCCAGGTGATTGCCTGCTTTAACATACGCGCCGAATTCGCCGCCCACATCACCGAAGATTTGGCTGGTGATAACGGCGCCGTTAAAAACCCCTTTCTTGCCTGGTCTCTTGGTTTTGACCGCAGTCTCATCTGGGGCATCACCGCCAACATCCAATGCAACGAAACCATACGCCTTTTGAACGGCAAAGTGGGGGACAACCCGGTACAGGATTCGGAAGCCGGCACAGACGCGACGGCGACCCGGCTAACCATGCAGGTTTCCAAAAAATTCTTCAGGGACAACCTGGAATGTAAAATAACCAACATCTGGGATGTGGAAGACAAAGATTGTTATATTATCCCCTCAATCGCCTGGACCATCAGCGATGTAACAGCCGAACTCTCCGCCGGTGTATTCGCCGGGGAAGAAGCAGGCGAACTGGGGCAATACTGGAAGAGCAGTTTTGTCAAGTTGGGAGTAACGTACAAGTTTTAAATTCTGCGGCGCGCACGCCCGCCTAAAGGCGGTCTACATAAATGTTGTGTATCTGTTCCTTGCCCGGCAGCCGGTAAATATCAAAGTCCTTATCAAGGCTGATGATTTCCCGAATACCGGTTTTTTCGGCAGTAACCACCAGGGTGGCGTCGGCAAAATTCATGGGAAGGTCGGCGTATTTGTCGGTCAGAGCCATAATGCGGGGCATATCGTTTTGGTTGATATCGCTTATTATTACGCCCTTGTACATCACCCACTCGTAAAAATCGCGCTGGGCTTTGACGCTGAAATCCAGCATGTGCGAAACTTCGGTGAATACTGCGAGGGTGCTGATATACCGGTACGGGTTTTGCTTCAAAAATTCGCGCACCGGTTTGTGGTGCTTTTCACTTGAATCAAACAGAGCAATAAACGGCCCCGCATCAATAAGAATTGAGCTGAACATTGAGTTTCTCTTTGATGCGCTTTTTGTACGTGGTGGCCCGGTCGTCTTCGCCTGAACCGTAATTGCCAAAAAACGGCTCCCCAAGGGTAAAGGAGTCTATTTCGCTTTCCTCGTGTTCATAGTAGAAATCGAGGGATTCCTTGATGATATCCGACTTGGTCTTGCGTTTGAAAGCGGACAGCGCAAGCAGCTTGTTTCGGGTTTCCGCTGGAAGCCTTGCGGTAGTTATTTGTTCGTTCATATATAACCCCATATTACAGATTGTAATACAATTTTAGCTTTTTGTCAAGTAAAAAAGAAGCTTCGCGGGGCGGACCCCCTACTTCTTCACCAACTCGGCAATACTGGTTACCACCCCCGCCAGGTTTTGAATATCCGAGGGGATGATAATCTTCGTGGCCTGACCATCGGCGACTTTTTGCAGGGCTTCCAGGCTTTTGAGTCTTATCAAAGCTTCGTCGGCGTTTACCGATTTGAGCATGGAGAGGCCGTCGGCAGTGGCTTTTTGGACGGCGAGAATTGCCTCGGCTTCACCTTCGGCTTCGCGGATGGCGGCTTCCTTGGACGCTTCGGCTTTGAGGATCGCCGACACTTTTTGGCCTTCTGCTACCAGAATCGCCGACTGTTTTTCACCTTCGGCTCTGAGTATGGATTCCCGGCGTTCCCGTTCGGCCCGCATCTGCTTTTCCATTGCTTCCTGAATGCTCTTTGGGGGCGTGATGTTTTTTACTTCGACCCGGTTTACCTTGATGCCCCAGGGATCGGTGGCTTCGTCAAGGACAAGGCGCATACGGTTGTTGATCATATCCCGGCTGGTGAGGGTTTCGTCTAACTCAAGATCGCCGATGATGTTACGCAGTGTGGTAACGGCAAGGTTTTCGATGGCGTTCATGGGGTTTATTACGCCGTAGGTATAGAGTTTTGGATCCGTTATCTGCATATAGATTACGGTGTCGATCATCATGGTAACATTGTCCTTGGTGATCACCGGCTGGGGGTCAAAGTCCGCCACCTGTTCCTTGAGGGAAACTTTGCTGGCGATTCGGTCAAGGAAGGGCAGCTTTACATGCATGCCCACGCTCCAGGTGGCGCAGTAGGCGCCAAGGCGTTCAAGCACAAAAGCGTTCGATTGCGAAACGATTCTGACATTGGAAATGATCAGCATCAGAATAAAAGCGGCAAGTACAATTACTGCATAAGTCATGGTAGAACCTCCATTAATGACATATTAATTTTCTTCGGTAAGGGGGCGGACTATCGCCTGTACGCCTTCAATCCGTATCACTTCGCACTTGGTCCCTTCGGCGAGTTCGGCGCTGCCGTCAGTATGGGCGGTCCATATCTGCCCGTTCAGTTTCACCTCGCCCTTTTCAAATTCGCCGATCTTTTTGATGACCAGGGCGTGTTTACCTATGAGACTGTCCACATTGGTTTTCTCCGAGCCGATTTTGAATTTTTTGATCGCCAGGGGACGGGTAAAAACGAACAATACCGCCGAGATGGCCAGAAAGATCAAAATCTGGACAGGGACAGGTATTTTAAGGAACGAGAGAAACACCATAACCAGTGCGGCAAGCGCGAACCAGATTGTAGTAAGGCCAAAGGTGAATACCTCGATAAGGGCGAAGATGATGGTAAGGGCGACCCATATCCACCGGGGGGAAATAAAGCCGAATTCAAACAGCATACTTTAAGTGTAGGGGCGAGGGGGGTGAGAGTCAAGGCAACGGACGGACGGCGGACTCAAAATGATCTTGAATGGGAAAGTCAAGCGGGCAGGCGGTATTGGCGATCAATATTGCTTTACCAATCGAAATATTGTATTATTAATAAAGTACAATATGTTGTCTTTCCATTGGGTAGGAATGTTTATGACTATTCACCAGTATATGAAGACGGAAAAGGAACTATGGGGCATCCTCCGCGAGCTTCCCATGGAAGTATTGGACCAAATTGAGATAAAGTCCTGGAAGACAGGGGATTTCCTTATCAAGAAAGGACAATACGATAATAATTTATATATTATCCTTAAAGGCGTTTGTGATATTATTCGTTCCTTTGACACGGGAATAAGCCTTATCTATTATAAGATATCAAAACTGGATATTATCGGATTTACCGAATTAGTCGGGCCACCCATAATGCGAGAGGCCGACGTTGTTGCACGGACTGAAGTAACAGCCGCACTGATACCCCAAAAAATTATTCAGGCCTGTTTTGGTAAATATCAGATTTTTTCAGTACAGATAGCGTTGAGGATAATAAATCGCCTGCATAATTCCATAGGTCTTTTTGCAGAATGTAACAATTATTCTGTTAATCTGAGTGTCGTTACCTATCTATTACATGCCTATTATTTTTACAAGCGGCAATATTCGGAAAATTATGATGGTCCTGTTAAAATTTTTGATAGCCGTCAGGAAATGGCAGATCTTATCGGAATAGATATACGAAGTGTCAACCGGGTAATTACAAAACTTAAAAACAATAGTTTTCTCAAAATTATCAAGGGAAAAATACATATTGATAAGAGTGGTTTTATTAAATTATATAATTTAAAAATGGCGGACTCATTTTGACTGGAAAGGGGGGAACTCACCCCATGACATTAAATTTTTAATATCAAAAAAGGGCCAATGTCCTTTTTTTCTATTTTTTTATTGATTATATTATTTTTTACTGGAGGATTTGAAACATGAAACAAAAGAATATTATCTTGTTGTTCTTGGTAAGTATTATTGTCTGCCTTATTGTCAGCTGCGGGAAAACGGGTAAGTCGTCAGAGACAAATAAAACTGAAACAGAAAAGATTAAGGTGGCATTGATTACCTCTGTAGGCGGACTTGGCGATCGTTCTTTTAATGACGCCGCATGGCATGGTTTTCAGAGGGCGGAAAAGGAACTTGGTGTTGAAATCAAGGTAATCGAACCCCAGGCAGTAGCTGACTATCAGACCTCCCTTAAGGCAGTGGCAGGTAGCGGCTATAAATTTGTGATGGCTGTGGGAAATGATTGGGCTGATACAATGAAGATCGTTGCCCCAATCTATCCAGATATTAAATTCGCTGGCGTTAATATTATGCTCAACGAACCTAATGTGGCGGTAGCGAGATTCTCCGATCATGAGGGAAGTTTCATGGCTGGAGCCATTGCCGCGATGATGAGCAAGACGGGAACTATCGGATTTATCGGGGGTATGGATGTACCTGCCATCAATCGTTTTTATGTAGGTTATGAGGAAGGCGCCAAATATGCTAATCCATCTATAAAGGTAATTTCTGCCTATGTTGGTTCTTTTAACGATCCCGGTAAAGGTAAGGAATTCTCCCTACAGCTTATCGCCCAAAAAGCAGATATAATCTTTCATGCAGCGGGTAAAACCGGCGAGGGATTATTTAACGCGGTAAAAGAAACTGATGGGATATACGCCATTGGTGTTGATCAGAATCAGGACTATATTGTATCAGGAAAGATCCTTACCAGTATGGAAAAGCGTATTCAGATAGCAGCGTATAATCTGATCGATAGTGTTATCAACAACAATTTCAGGGCTGGAGATCGAATATACGGTCTTAAGGAAGACGGGGTCGGCCTTACCGAAATGGAATACACAAAAGCTTTGGTACCTCCTGATGTAACAGCCAGGCTTAATGATATTCGAGCGAAAATAATCTCCGGTGAAATCAAAGTTACGGATGTGTTTAACAAGTAACTGAAGATAGGAAGTTGGCGCCGGTATGCAATATGCAGTTGAAATGATACATATTCATAAAGAATATGGGAGCGTAATTGCTAATGATGATATCTCTCTTCAAATTCGCCCCGGGGCAGTAACCTGTCTGATAGGCGAAAACGGCGCCGGCAAATCAACTTTAATGCATATTTTATATGGCTTGGAAGAACCGACAAGCGGCGAGATACGTATCCGCGGCGAAAAGGTATCTTTCGCTTCCAGTCGGGATGCGATCAAAAAGCGGATAGGTATGGTACACCAACATTTTATGCTGGTAAATGACCTATCGGTTCTGGAAAACATCATCCTGGGTATGGAACCAAAAAAAGGATTCAGTCTGGATTATAGGGAAGCTCAAAAACAAGTCAGCACACTCTGCAAAAAGTTTGGTATGATTGTTCCCCTTAATGAAAAGACAGGAATACTGGCTGTGGGGATTCGCCAAAAAATTGAAATTATCAAAGCCATTTACCGTGGGGCGGACATAATAATTCTTGATGAGCCAACTGCAGTTCTGACACCGCAGGAAACCCAAGAACTATTTATTAATATGAAGAAACTCACCGAAGATGGCAAAACGGTGATTCTGATTACGCACAAATTACGGGATGTTATGCAAGTAGCGGATGACATTATAGTTGTCCGCCGAGGTAAAATAGTAGCCCACATGAGAGTCCATGAGACTGATATGCATGCACTGGCAGAACACATGGTAGGTAAAGCCTTGCCCATCATTCATCCCCGGGAAATGGTAACCGGCGAATCTATATTGGAATTGGAAAATATCTCCGCCCAATCTGATAACGGAATATATGTATTGAAAAATGTGTGCTTTTCAATTCATAAAGGAGAGATTTTCGGGATTGCTGGGGTTTCCGGAAATGGACAGGGTGAACTAACTCAGGTCATTGCGGGTCTCATGGGTATATGCGATGGAAAAATCAACCTGGATGGGGAAGACATTACGGAAATGAACAGGCGGGAACGGCTGCTCAAAGGAATAAGTTACATTCCGGAAGACCGAAAAACAGATGGCTTATGCCTGCCCTGGTCTATTTCGGAAAATATTATCGCAGGATATCATATACATAAAGAATTCAAAAACCGATTTGGTTTACTGGATCAGATTAACATGAACAAGTTAGCTGATCATCTTATTGAACAGTTTGATATCCGTACCCCTTCCAGACAGACAAGTGTTTCTTCTCTTTCAGGCGGAAACCAACAGAAAATTGTCATTGCCCGGGAAACAGTTAATAATCCAAAACTGATTATCGCGGCGGAACCAACCAGGGGTGTGGATATTGGCGCCATCAGTTTTATCCACAATTACCTTCTAGATCTGCGCAATAGTGGAACAGGTGTCCTATTGGTTTCCTCTGACTTGGATGAGATTTTTCGTTTAAGTGATCGTATTGCGGTTTTATATGAGGGGGAAATTGTAGCTTTGGTTAACCCCAATGAAGTTACCAGAGAGGAACTGGGATTGTACATGGCTGGTACGAAAAAAGAGAGGAGCAGTTATGCCTGAACTGCTGCAAAAATACACCATGCTTCTCATCAAACCGGTAGGTACTATTTTGATTGCTTTGATGATTGGAGTACTTCTGATAATTCCTACAGATACTTCTCCATGGGAAGCATACTCTGTTTTATTTTATGGAGCATTTGGATCCCCAGCTAATTTTGCCAATACCCTTGCAAGATCAACACCCTTCCTTTTTACCGGCTTGGCGGCAGCCTTTGCCTTTCGCGCTGGTGTGTTTAATATTGGCATTGAAGGCCAGATGTATTTGGGCGCTCTTTGTGCCGCCCTTATGGGTGTAAAAGGGAGTGGCCTGCCCGGATTTCTTTTGATACCCTTATGCCTTTTGGCAGCCATGGTAGGTGGTTTATTGTGGTCTTTCGTACCAGGATTTCTGAAAGCCAAGTTTAATATCAACATTGTTATTGTTTCCATTATGATGAACAATATAGCCATCCTTTTTACATCCTATCTCTCCACTTATCCATTTAAAGGGGAACTACCCATTGGAGCAACAGGTAAAATCGCCGCTGAGGCGATGCTCCCCAGGCTGGGTAATCAGTCGGAACTGAATTTTGGTTTTATAATTGGTCTTTTGGCTGCAATGATTTTATATATAGTAATATTCAGAACCAGATTTGGTTATGAAATGAGAGCCTTTGGCCTGAATGAACGGTTTACCCGGTATATGGGTGTAGATTTGGTGAAAAAAACCTTGTTGGTACTGTTCATAAGCGGCGTACTGGCAGGTTTGGCTGGCGCAGAGCAAGTCATGGGAGTCAACTATCGTTTCATCAGTAATTTTTCTACCGGATACGGTTTCACCGGAATTACTGTAGCGCTGTTGGGCCGACTAAATCCACTCGGAATTATTATAGGAGCAATCTTCTTTGGTGCTATGAATACCGGTGCTGTGCAAATGGAAGTTATGACCTCCATATCTCGGGACCTGATTTCGTCACTTCAAGCGGTTATGATTCTGTTTTTGGCCGCAGAATATTTTATAAAACTGCCAAAATGGAAACTCTTGCAACTACTTCCGTGGAAAAAAGCAGAAAAGGCACACGATGGACTCAATTAATAACATATTAATCGCTACATTACGCATGTTACCCCCAATTTTACTGGCAGGCATGGGTGGAATGATAAGTTCCCGGGTTGGTCTTTTAAATATGGGACTGGAAGGCATGATGTTGATCGGTTCCTTTGTGGCAGTAATTACCAGTTACTTTACTGGTCAGCCCTATCTGGCCTTATTGATTACTGGTATTTCAGGTGGTATATTCGGCCTGTTGTTTGCCTTATTCATTATCAAATTTAAGGCCAATAATATTGTGGTGAGCGTTGCTGTCAATATGTTGGCCCTGGGCTTTACAACTTATATGTTGAAAATCTTTTTTGGTGTAAGGGGAGCATTTTCTGATCCAAAGATTATTGGCCTGTCTATAATTCATTTTCCCATACCAGACAAGATACCATTATTTTCAGCATTCAACAATCACTCAATCCTGGTTTACATCTCTTTAATACTGGTAATTTTTATGCAGTATTTCATGTACCATACCCCGGCAGGTCTCCGTATGCGGGCAACTGGTCAACACGACATGGCAGTTACCACTGCAGGCGGCAATGTTAAAGCTATACGGTATACAGCAATCATGGTCAGTGGTATCCTCTGCGGTCTTGGGGGTGCACATCTTTCCATTGGACACTTGAGCATGTATACCGACAATATGACTAATGGCCGCGGTTTTATTGCAATGGCGGCAGCTGTATTTGGAAAGAACACACCTATCGGGACTTTTTTGGGGGCTCTTTTATTCAGCTTTACGGATGCAGTTACTATGAAAATTCAAACAGGTGGTTTTCCCCCTCTGCTGGTTCAAATGATCCCATATGTATTAACTCTAATAACATTACTGGTGGTGGCGATTCAGACAAAGCGGCGCGAGAAAACTCAATAAAGTGACACTCCAGAGTTGAGGAGGAATAGATGGCAATACGAACGGATAAGCGACCTAATATTTTACTAATCACCGCAGATCAGCAACGGTACGATACAATCGGCGCCGGGGGCCGGTATTATATGAAAACGCCGAATCTGGATCTACTTGCCAGAGAAGGATGTATGTTTAGTCACGCCTACTCACCCAATCCCGTATGTATCCCGGCAAGGCATAACTTATTAACCGGTTTATCCGCCAGGTATCATGGATTTGACGATAACTACTTTGATGAAATCCGCAGTATTCCTTATAATTTGCCCACATTCCCGCAGATTCTTTCCGATTCAGGTTATGATACTATTGCCATAGGAAAAATGCACTTCCAACCCTACCGACGGCATAACGGATTCCATCGGCTATATTTAATGGATGAAATACCCAGGTATCGTGAAGATGATGACTATGCCGTATACTTACGGGAACAAAAACTCGGCAATATCCAGAGCATTCACGGAGTAAGGCATTTATTGTATATGTTGCCTCAGCGTTCTCTGGTTCCCGAAGAACATCATGGCAGCAAATGGGTAGCAGATAAAACCATAGAGTATTTGGATGAAAATAATGGCAAGCGTCCTTTTCTGATGTGGTCCGGTTTTATCGCGCCTCACCCTCCTTTTGATGTACCGGACTCCTGGGCCGATCTCTATAAAGGTGTATCCCTTCCTGCCCCTGCAAAGACCAAAACCCCTTTGTCTGCCTTGGCGGAAGAAAACAAGCATATTGCTGATTACCCTGATGAGAGCTACTTGAGACGGGCGCGGGAATTGTATTTTGCCGCCATCTCCTTTGTAGATCATCAGGTTGGGCGTATTCTGTTCAAATTGCGGGAAATTGGGCAAATAGACAATACGCTGATAATATATACCAGCGATCATGGTGAAATGTTAGGGGATTTAGGAACCTATCAGAAATTTTTACCCTATGACTTTGCATCCCGTATACCCATGATTATCCGTTATCCGCAACGAATTAAGCAGGGAAGTCTTTGTGATGATTTTGTTGATCTGAATGACTTGCTTCCCACTATGCTGGATGCAGCAGACGTAAATTATCCGGACAAAAATATTTCTCTTCCCGGGGAGTCTCTTTTTAAAAACAGTGGACAAAAAGATCGTTCCGTACAATATGTGGAACACTGTAAAGATAAGCGTCGATGGGTCAGCTTGCGTTCCAAATCGTACAAGTATAACTATTATTATGGTGGGGCCTATAAAGAATTGTTCGACATGACTTCAGATCCACAGGAAACAATGAATCTGCTTTATGATAATCCAAGTATGGAGCATCTGGCTATCGCCACCGGGATGCACAGGCAGCTTGCGGAGATAGAGGCTGTCCAGGGTCTTGAGGGTTATATCCAGAATGGTGACTTTATAGGGTTAGAACCATACCATACACAACCATACCGTGAGATGAATTTTCCCCTCTATCCAAGCCAGCTTACAAAACAGGTTGAGATAGAACATCAGAATACTATTGAAGATGAGATTCTTATAGCAATAGAAAAAGAGCCTATTGTGAATTTGGAGGCCCTGGATTTGGAGACATTTAAGATAAAAAGCGGATTAAAAGATAAACAAGTCAATGAAATACTTATGCGTTGGCAGCAAAAACTTAAGGATGCGCCAGGAAGCGCTGATTAAATCAGATTCTGATGGAGCCATAATCAACGGTTGCCATGGCGGCATCAAGCGATCACTCCAACACCCCTGAAGAAAAATCCGCCTGCTTTTCCATTTGCTTGATAAGCGCCGCCATGTCCCGGGGGAGGGGAGCGCTGAGACGGAGTTCACCGGGCGCGGCATTTTCGGTGTCAACGGCGCAAGCTGCGCTGCCACCGATAGAAGCGCCAAGCGTGGGCAGCGAAAGTTCCGCAGCGTGCAGGCCCAGCCGGGCAAGGAGAGGCTTTTCATCCAGCGGATCACCCCGCCAGTTCCGCTTGAAGGATGAGAGCAATACCGGCGGGGGAGTGCGGCCCGGCCTTGAGTCTTTGCCGTACAGGGGATCGCAGGCAATGGGAAAGCCAAGGCTCGCGGCGTGGACCCGGATCTGGTGGGTTCTGCCGGTCTGGGGCAGGGCCTCAAGGATGCTGTAGTTTCCGGCGCTGCCCAAAAGCCTGAAACAGGTGAGGGATTTTTTTCCCCGGAATTTGTCGATGATCGTCAGGTGCTGCTTGTTTCCGTTGGGAACCAGGGCAAGATCGCAGCTTGTTTCGCTCCAGGGCGGGCGACCGTGTACAATGGCAATGTAACGCTTGCGCACCTGCCGCTCTTCAAAAGCCTGTGAAAGCAGGCGGTGGGTGTCCCCGTCTTTGGCGAATACCACCAGCCCCGAGGTATCCTGATCTATGCGGTGTACGGTGAAAATTTTCGCGTAACCATGATCGGCGCCAGGGGTATGGATTGCGGCGGCGATGAGCCGGTCAAGGCGCTGGAGTGAATCGTCCCAGCGGTCGCCGCCTACGGAAATACCTGAAGCCTTGTTAACCGCGATGATCCGCTCATCCTCAAAAATAACCGTATAGGGTTGAACGTTTTTCATTTGAACAGTTTTTTCGCGGTGCCGATGGTTCCGCCATGAAGAGTTGAAACATCATTGGTGATGATCATCGCCGTTTCGTCAATTCTCCGTATTTCGCCGATGATCTCTTCCTTACCCTTACGGTTGGCAAAGATCATCAGCACCGCCTTTTCAGAATCCCGGCCTTTGGCTTCCATAGTGGTAACCGCGTAGCCCTTTTGCCGCAGTATCTCCGTTACCGGGCCGGAGTTCGCTTTGGAGACAATGGTCTCTATCAGCACCTTGCCCATAGCAATATAACCTTCGATCAGAGAGCCTGTATACACACCCACTGAAAAACCGATGCTGTACACAATACCCTTGACAGGCGCCGCAGTGATGCCCATGATCACCCTGGACGCCACAAAAGTCCAGAGAATAATTTCGATAAATGAGAGTATGGTCCCTTCCCGGCGATAACCCTTGGTGATAAGTATCTGCCGCAGGGTACCGACCGTTACTTCAATCACCTTGGAAATAAAAATCAGAAAAAGTTCCAACGGCGGCGCTGCGGTAAGAAACCTGATAATAAATTCGCTCATTACAACTCCTTGATTTTACATTTTTCTCGATCCCGGCTTGACCGCCGGAATTCCCTTTTTACAAAGCTCGCAATCCGCTGCGTCCCAATTCGCCGCCTGTACCCTGGCCGCCGGGTACAATGGCCAGCGTATGTCTGCGGTGCCGGGCTTCCCTTCGGGAAGCTGGGCCCGGCGATCCACCACGCAGGCCAGGGCAGCCACTTTCGCGCCCAGAGCTTCCAGCACCGCCGCACATTCACCGGATGATTTCCCGGTGGTTACCACATCCTCGGCAATAAGGATACGCTGTCCCGGCTCAATTTCAAAGCCCCGGCGCAGGGCCATTGTCCCGGTATCGTTACGCTCGGTAAAAAACGCCGGCAGCCCCAACTGCTTCCCCAACTCGTAGGCGACAATAATGCCCCCCATAGCGGGCCCCACTACCGCATCAATGGCGAGCTTCCCCGCCTTGATGTCTTCCCGGATCCGCTCCGCCACCGCTGCAAGGGCGGCAGCCGCCTTGTCCGGGTATTGCAGCAATTTGGCGCACTGGAAATACCGGTCCGAATGGCGGCCCGAACTGAGGAGAAAGTGGCCTTCCAACATGGCCTCTGATTCTTTTAACAGGCTGATTACATCGCTCATAGGTCTCTCCATAAAAATAATATCGTTTCACCTGACGGAAATTTCTTCCACATTTTTAATCTTTTTGCTGCGCATAAAATTTCCAATCCCGTCAATAATTTCGATCATTGCCGCCGGGTGGGCAAAGCTGGCCGAACCCACCTGCACCGCTGCGGCGCCTGCCATGAGGAACTCCAGGGCGTCTTCGGCGTTACTTATGCCGCCCATACCCACAATGGGAACCGCCGCTTTCGCCGCTTTGAGGCTGTCGTAGAGTTCCCAAACCATGCGGAGGGCAATGGGCTTGATCGCCGGCCCCGAAAGCCCGGCGCTGATATTATCAAAAACTGGTTTTCCGCTTTTTGTATCAATGGCCATTGCCTTAAAGGTGTTTACCAGCGAGAGGGCATCCGCCCCGGCTTTGACGCAGGCGACAGCCACTGCCGCCAGATCAGGCGCGTTAGGCGAAAGTTTTACCATGAGCGGCTTGTTTTTGCAAGATCGCCGCACCTGCGTTACTACCGGGGCGGCCGCTTCGCCGTCCAGACCAAAGGCCATGCCCCCGGCTTTTACATTGGGGCAGGAGATGTTGATCTCTATCATGTCCACCGGACTGGCGTCAAGCAGCGCCGCCCCTTCGGCGTATTCCTCAATAGTGGAACCTGAGAGGTTGGCGATCACCGCCGGTCCCAGCGAGCGCAGCCTGGGCAGTTCTTTTTCGATAAAAGCCGCAATGCCGGGATTTTCAAGGCCGATGGAATTCAAGAGCCCCGCCGGAGTTTCCCACAGCCGTATGCCTTTGTTTCCCGGCCGGGGATTGAGGGTAAGCCCCTTGGTACAAATACCCCCCAGCCGTGATACGTCAATCAATTCGGCGTATTCGCTGCCATAGCCAAAGGTTCCTGACGCGGCGATTACGGGGTTGCGCAGGCGCATACCGGCGATGCTGACCGAGAGATTTGCAGGATGTTGTTCATTCATCAAAGATCAGCTCCTCTGCGGGGAATATGGGCCCGTCGGCACAGCAGCGCCGGTTGCCGTTCACCGTTGCCACTGTGCAGCCCAGGCAGGCCCCCACGCCGCAGGCCATCCGCCGCTCCAGACTGACAAAACAGGGAACCCCTGCGGTTTTGCAGCGCACCGCCACAGCCCGCAGCATGGGCAGCGGCCCGCAGGCAAAGACCGCCCGGTATTTTTCCGCTTCCAGAAAATCGGTAATGCGGCCTTTCAATCCCTTTTTGCCGTCTTCAGTAGCGATTATCAGCTTATGTGTTTCAAGGACGGCGGACCCCAAAAGGCCGTATTCTTCCTCGTTATTTTTAAAGCCCGTCCTGAAACCGGCGTAAAAATCAACCAGCCCAATGTCCGGCATTTCGCCAAGCAGAGCCTGGAGCGGCGCAATCCCTATGCCGCCGCCGACAAGGGCGATTGGTTTTCCATTTCCCCGCTCATCCGCCGCCGGCAAAAAATCCGCCCATGCGTTACCAAGCGGCCCGGTGAGCTCGGCCTCTTCGTCAATGCGCATAGCCGAAAGCTCCTTTGTGCCCCTGCCGCGCCGTGCCACAAGAAATTTCACCGAATTGGAATTGAGCCATTTTGCCGTTATATGTCTCTGCTGGGAATGCCTTTGACCACTTACTTTTTTGCGAACGAATTCTTCATCGTCCGCCGCAGGCTCCCAAAGCGCGACGCTGAGGGGCCTGCCTAAAAAAACGGAACTCCGCTTCGGCCTCACCATGAAAAACTGCCCCGCTCTGGGCGCCGGCCCCGGCCAGGCAAAATCAAGCCTGAAAATCTCAGAATTAATGGAAACATTGTTGATAAGCTCGCAAGAGAGGCTTTGCTTTGAAGTAGCGCAATGCACGGAACTCATTTCTTAATCGCCGCCAATATCGCGTCACGCATCTCAAGCGCCGCCCGGCGCGCCGCTTCCGCCGCGAAAACGTTATCCGCCATTTCTTCGTTGCCCCCTGATTTTTTCAGCTCCGCAGCCCACGCTTTGAGGATGGAGCGGGAAGCGTTCACCACTCCGCCGTTTCCTTCCCGTAGCAGCAAAGCCGCGTCATCAGCCGCCCCGCCCTGTGCGCCGTAACCGGGTATAAGAAAGAAAAGCCCGGGATAGCGCGCCCGTATTTCTGCGGCTTCCTCACGCTCGGTACAACCTACCACCGCGCCAAAAGCGCCGTAGCCGTGCGTACCCGTATGATCCGCCGCAAGCTCCGCCAGCTTGTCTCCCACCGCATGGTAAAGTCTGGGGCCGGCACCGTTACCCGAAACCCCATCCCGCAGTTCCAGATACTCAAAATCCCGCATCCCCTTATTGCTGGTCCGCATCAATACAAAAGCGCCTTTGCCTTTGCTGTCAATATATGAAGCCCAGGGCTCAATGGAATCCATCCCCATATACGGCGAAAGAGTCACAAAATCCGCCTCAAACTCCCCTTCAAAATGTGCTTTCGCGTAACGCAGCGCGGTATCCGCAATATCCCCCCGCTTAATATCGGCGATAACAATCCCGCCCCTCTCCCGTATATATTGCAAAGTAAGCGCGTAAGCGCGAAGCCCCGCTATTCCCATTTCTTCATAATACGCAATCTGCACCTTGTAACAAGCTGCCGCATCCAAAGTAGCATCCACCAGCGCCCTGTTAAACGCCAGCACCGTCTCCGCATCGGAAGCAGCCCTTCGCCGCTCCGCAGCCGGTACATAATCCGCCGCCGTATCCAGCCCCACGCAAACGTGCCCCCGGCAAGCAACTGCCTCAAACAACCTGTCAACACAAACCAAAGCTAATCCCCCCTATTCCTTAAAAAAACCCTATTCTCTAAAATCCCCCGCCGACTTTATCTCATCGCAGTACTCGCACCGGTAGGTCCGTAATTCAGGATTCTCAAGATGAAAAATATGGGGCACATACTTTTCAGTGGAAGTAATGCAGCGCGGATTCTTACATATCAGCACATCTTCAACCGTTTCTGGAAGCTGCAATTTTATCTTTTCGGTTATTTTCTCGTTCTCGATTATGTTCACCGTGATATTTGGATCGATAAGGCCCAGGATATTAAAATTTATGGCAATAGTATTATCAATTTTGATAATGTCCTTCTTGCCCATTTGTTTTGAATTGGCGTTTACCACAAAGGCGACGGTGTAGGGCGCTTTGCCAAGGCCAAGCCAGTTGAAGATGCGTATGCCTTGTCCGGCTTTAATATGATCGATTACAATTCCGTTTTTTATTTCGTCTATGTTAAGCATATTTCATTCTCCTTTAATTAAACCACTCCCAAAATGGAAGAGAGCAGGGCCATGCGCACGTACATCCCGTAACGGGCCTGTTTAAAATACGCGGCCCTGGGGTCGGCATCAACCTCAACGGAAATCTCATTCACTCTGGGCAGGGGATGGAGTATGATAAGATCATTTTTTCCCATGTCCATCTTTTCTTTGTTGAGCACATAAATGTCTTTCAGGCGAATATAGTCTTCTTCGTTGAAGAAGCGTTCCCGCTGCACCCTGGTCATGTAGAGCACGTCCAGATGGGGCATGGCTTCCTCAAGGCTTCTGGTCTCCGTAAACTCGATATTTTGTTTTTGCAGCATACGGGTGATGTATTCGGGAACCACCAGTTCCTCCGGGGAGATAAAAAGCATTTTGATATTTTTATAACGGGAGAGGGCTTTGGCCAGGGAATGTACGGTGCGGCCGAATTTAAGATCCCCGCAGTAGCCCACGGTCAGGTTTTCAATATTGCCCCGCAGCCGGCGTATGGTTAAAAGGTCGGTCAGGGTTTGGGTAGGGTGGTGGTGGCCGCCGTCTCCGGCGTTGATCACCGGCACCGGCGAGTAGCGGGATGCCAGGAGCGCCGCCCCTTCCTTGGGGTTTCGCATAACGATGGCATCGGCATAACTCGCGGCCATGCGGATAGTGTCGGCCAGGCTTTCGCCCTTGGATGCAGAGCTGGAGCCGGGGTCCGCAAAGCCCAGACAGCTTCCGCCCAGGCGCTGCATTGCCGCCTCAAAGCTCAGGCGGGTTCTGGTGCTGGGCTCAAAAAACAGAGTCGCCAGCAATTTGCCCCGGCAGCTATCCCGGAGGTAGGTTTCTTCTTTTTCCAGTTTTTCCGCCAGACAGAACAGGCCGTCCATTTCCTCAAGGCTGAAATTCCCCGGCTCAATCAGGGATCGTCCTTTTAACATGGTAACCTCGGTTTCATAATAACCTCTTTATAACTCCCAAATAGTATGCAAAAAAAAACCGCCCCTACAGGCGGTTTTCTCTAGTGATAATACTGATAAAAATGACACAGTATACGGTCTTCATGACTTTATTCTGCCATGAATGGCGTTTTTTGGCAAGGCCTCTCTTATAAAATCCACATGATCAGTTGTGGACAATAGGTAATGATAAACAGAGCGATAATAAGCGCGACAAGGAAGGGGATAGCTTCCCTGCTTATATCCTGTATGGAAGTTTTAAACACCTTGACACTGGTAAAGAGGGTTATGCCAAAGGGAGGCGTCAACATTCCTATAGCAAGGTTAACCACCAGCACAATGCCGAAGTGTACCGGATCCATGCCCATAGCCATTACAATGGGCAGCAGGATGGGGACTGCGATGTACTGAATTGAACCTGACTCCATAAACATGCCGGCTACCAGAATTATCAGATTGATGATCAGCATCAGTCCGATAAGTCCGCCCTTGAAGTTTTCAACCAGCGAAAACACCTGCTGGGGAATACGGGCCAAAACCATTACATAGGCAAAGAGGGACGCGGCGGCCATGATGATCATAAGTCCGGCGGTTCCCCTGGCGGACTGCCTGAATATTTTGGGAAGCTCCCCGGGTTTTATTTCCTTGTACACAAACACGCCGATAATAATTGAATACACCACGGCTACTACTGCGGATTCAGTGGGGGTAAAAATCCCGGCGAACACACCGCCCACAATGACCACCGGGGTTCCCAGCGCCAAAAGGGATTCCAGTACAGCACGGGGCAATGAGATTTCTTTATCCTCGTCCAGAGAGGGAACATCTTCCAGGACAATTTCGCCTGAGGCTATTTTTGCCGCCCGCTGCTTGTAACCCCGCCGCCAGGATATGATGAAGGTCGGAACAATAAGGGCCACGCCCACGATGATGCCAGCGGGGAATCCCACTTTGTACAGATCCGCCACCGATACCCGTGCCAGCACCGCGTAAATGATAAAGGCGATACTGGGCGGAATGATGATCCCGATGGGACTCGCTGCGGCTACGATAATACCGGAAAAACCTTTGCTGTAACCGCTCCGCAGCATCCCCGCATACATGACGCCGCCTATAGCCGCCGCGGTGGCTATACCGCTGCCTGAAATAGCCGCGAAAAACATACAGGCAATAATCGCCACAATGCCCATGCCGCCGTGAATATTTCCCACCAGCTTACGGGCCATGTTCACAATACGCCGGGCAATGCCGCCAGAGTTCATCAGATCGCCGGCAAGGATAAAAAAGGGCACCGCCAGATACGCGGCGGAATCTATGCCGGAAAACATACTCTGAATGACCGATATGGGGTTGATATGATTCAGAAGCATATAGAGGAGGGACGACAGCCCCATAGCAGTGGCAATGGGCGCACCCAGGACGAGCAGGAGGAATAACAGACCGAAGAGCAGCATTTACTTACCCTCCTTTCCGCTGAGCAGATTGCAAGTATACACCAGGGTCTGAAAAGCCAGCAGCGCAAAGGCCAGAGACATCACATAATACATTACGCTCATGGGCATACGCATATTCGAGGATATGTGCTTTGCCGTTGCCGCAAAACCAACGCCAATTCGCGCCGCAAAGGAAAAAAACAATATAGTGAGTATCTGCTGAAACACCTTTACCGCTTTTCTTGATTTGCCCTTTGCCGCAAGTTCCAGAACCGTGATATTGGTATGTGCGCCATAACGGGCAAGCGTGGAGGAACCAAGCATCACCATAGCCACATTTAGATACCGGGTCAATTCTTCCGCCCAGGGAATGCCCAAGTTAAACACATAACGGGCAACCACCCCGGAGAAATACGCCGCCGTCATGGTCATGAAGGCGGCAATCAGGAATACATCGACAATTTTCTCAATAATGCCGCTGATCTTGTTCAGGGTATTCATACAGCTCCCCGGATTATTTTGCCGCCGCTTTAATTCCGTCAAACCATTTGCGGTTATGGGTTTTAAAGAAGTCGTCATACACCGGCCCCATTTTGTCTATAAAGGCCTGCTTATCCGGAACTTCATTGATCTGCATACCGCTGCTCTGCAGAGTGGCGGCCGCTTTATTCTCGGTTTCCTGTTGTTGGGCGCCCACATCTTTTCCGGCGTCAACCGCCGCCTTGCGGATAAGCTGCTGATCCTCTGCGCTCAATCCCTTGAGCAGGGCGGGATTAACCACAATAGATGCGAATGCAAAAATGTGCCCTGTTTTGGACAGATATTTTTGCACTTCATTTATCTTGTAGTCGGTGATTGTTACAATGGTATTCTCATGGCCGTCTACCGTACCCTGCTGCAGGGCGGTATATACTTCACCCCAGGCCATGGCCTGCGGATTGGCGCCCAGAGCCCGGAACGTAGACAGATAGATTGCGCTGTCCACAACCCGTAATTTCATTCCCTGGAAATCCGAGGGTTTGGTAATGGGCGCTTTGTTGTTGGTGGCATGGCGGAAACCCCTGGGCATAAAGGCCAGAGTGGTAACGCCGGCGGAATCGGAAACACCGTAAAATTCCTGGGCAAAGGGCGAATCAAGGAATTTGAACACCTGATCCCAGTTTTCAAAAAGGAAGGGAAGATCCTGAACTTCAAGCTCTTTTGCGAAATTACCCATGTCCGAAGCGGTAAGAACAGAAAAATCGACAGTCCCCGCCTGGGTGGATTCCATCAGTACCCGGTCACCGCCCAACTGGCCGCCTGAATAAATTTCGATTTTAAAGCGGCCGTTGGAACGGGTTTCCACATATTCCTTGAATTTAGTGGATAAAATATCATAGGCCGTACCCGCCGGCGCCTGATGACCAAGGCGGAAAGTCCTGGTTCCGCCTGAACCGCCCGCTTCAGAATTGCCCCCGGCAAACGCCGTTGATGCCGCAATCAGCGCAAAAATCACACAAAGCAACAGAACAGTCTTTCTTTTCATCATTATTCTCCCTTAAAAAAAATTAATATGGTCTAAATTTTAGACAATATATAATAGCCGGTCAATCATTTTATGCCAAGAGGGCGGAGGGGAGGGCCATAATCTCCAGCGCCGGCCAGGGTGATCCGCAGAGACCCGGCGGGCGGCGGCGGGAAGACAGGCTCTGCACATAGTCAAAACCGGTCTCGATAAATAAATCCCGCCAGAGTACCCATTCAAAAGAAAGACCGGCGTTCAGGTTTATGAGGAGCGTGCCTTGCGGACGATCCGAAGCCCAGACTCGGCACGAGGTATGAGGTACAGTCAAACATAACCGGCAAAGATGAGCCGCTTGAGAGCGCCACAATACTCGGCAACACCGGTTATTTCAGTGAAAATAATCTTGAAGAAGCACAAGCGCGCGGTGTTGATGTCCTTATCCCCGATCAGCAATTCCGCAAACAGGATGAAAGTTTTCAAGATCAAAAATGCCATGAAGAAAAATATCAGGCAAAAAGCGCCGACTGCAAAAATTGCCCGCATTTGGAGAATTGCGTGGCGTCCAGAGACGGCAAGAACCCCAAACGCACATTGTATATTGCCGAATTTGCAAAATAATCTATTTGTCTCATCATATCATCATCAAAGTTTCATTTTCGTCAGTTCATTGTAAATCCTTATTCTGTAAAGAATTAGCGTTGCTGATTCGGTTTGCCTGAAAATCGGGAATTATGGTGTATCCGCAAATGACATCATATTCCCAAGAATGGGGGTTACTATGAAAATCCATAGCAACTACACACTGTATTGGCGGGTTGTCCCTTCGGGGAAGCGGGTGGTCTATTACTACGTATGGGACGAGAATAATGTCAGGAGAGGCGGCTTCTCCACCGGGCAGAAGACCGTCACCGCCGCAAAACTCTATTGCGAGAAACTGCTGCGGGAAGGGACGCTGACTCCGAATAGCGTGTATCAGCCGACCTTCGCCGATTTTGCCGCCGGGTGGTGGGAATGGGAGACCTGCGCCTACCTCAAAAAACGTCGCAAGCGGTACAGCCTGACGCAGGCTTACGCAGACAACAACAAAAAGAATTTGAAAAACCAACTGCTTCCCTACTTTGGGGAAATGCTGCTCCGCAAAATCAGCAGGGACGATGTTGAAGCATGGTTTGATAAGCTCATTGAGGATGACTACCAGAACACGACCATCAATGGCTACTACGGCACGTTGAAAACCATGCTGATTGAGGCAGTGGCTCGGAAACTGATAGACAAAGATCCGACTGATAAGATGGGACGACTCATCAATGATAGGCGGGAAATCAAGATTATCACGCATGGCGAATTCAAAAAACTGTTTGTAGGAGACTGGCGGCGGGTGTGGGAAGATGACCGTATTTCCTGCACGGCGAACAAGCTGGCAGCCCTGACGGGCATGAGGGCAAGCGAGGTTTTGGGGCTGAAAGGCGGTTTTGTGTATGAGGATCATATTTACCTGTGCAAGCAGTTTGACGAATACGGCTACCGGGACACGAAAACCAAGGACAAACACAATATCCCCCTGCCCGGCATCTGCATTTGCACGGCTGGAGGCATTTCTTTAATACGGAAATGCTGAAAGGCGGGCTGACCATCCCGCAGGCGCAAGCGATTACCGGGCACAAGTCCGAGCGTATGACGGAATGGTACTGCCATTTTGACCCGGCTGAATTCGCCCAGGCCCGGAGGGTACAGGAAAACCTGTTACAGCCGGAGGGAAAAAAGTCAATTACGGTTACTGTGGAAGCGGCACAGAAAACCACCAAGGCAGAGGGAACGGAAACTACTGGCAAGGCTGGGCGGGTGTTTCCTTTCCCGGCGCAGGAAAACGATAAAAAACAGAAACGTGCTTAACTTTGTTACTCTACTCTAACCTGACATAGCCCTTGCCAATATGCGGCAGGGGCTTTTTTTCTGTTCCAACGCCTATTTTTTTACATAAAAATGCCAATTAGAGAAAACCGCCATTTCAAACACAGCCGGAGAGGCGGGATTATTTGAGTCATGAACGGGCGGCGGGGAGTCTGTTTTCCTGAAAATTGTATAAAACCCTTATATAAAACGCCTCCCGACGATGGGAATATTTAGGCTATGAGAGGCGGAACCATAATTATTTTTCTGCTAATTGCAGGTTTGTCCATTTTTCTGTTCTTTCGCCCCTACAAGAATATGTGATAACCAGGGATGGAAAGGAAACACGAAACACGAAATTTCCCAAATTACCTAATGATTTCCGGTTTCAGGCATGGGAACCTGAACCGGAAAACGGGGGAGAAACCTTGAAAATTAGACACTTTGATAGGTTTGTTTCTGTTTCGATAATGCGAAGCTGTACCGGACAGAGCAAAGCGAGATTGCACAGTTTACCGGGGGCCTTCCGGTTTCGACCGTGAGAGGCTTTACAGGATAACAGACGTATGGAGGGCGGCATGGAGATTTATCTGACGATTGCGGAACTGGCGGGGATGGTGAAATTCTCCGAGCAGACCATCAGGCGGTATGTGCTAAACCGGACTATCCCCTATCACAAGATTCAGAGATGGTCCTGAAGAATTCAGGAAAGGATTATTCATGATCTATTCAGGTGAGGAATATATATCACCAGGTGTAGAAAAGGGATTCGAGAAGGAAAATGAAATGTTGAAATTGAAAAGACAGGTAACTGACCGTGAATGGCAGGTTTTGTTTCTCATCTGCAATGGATTTACTGAGGATCAAATTGCATATAATCTGGCAATCAGCAGACGGACTGTTGATAAGCATATTTCAAACTTACACGTAATTCTTGATGCCTATAAAAGAGAAGACCTGCTGCGGAAAGCCCTTTGTCTGGGATGGGTCAAAAAAGAGCATTTGTGTTTTCATCGTACTGATATAGAGATGCCGCAACATCTTTGCAAGAAAAGGGCATTGCGAAGTAATATTTCACAGAGCCGAAAGGCAATCAATTTTTGATAATTCCAGTATTGGTGTTATGCGAATAATTTTGACAGTATGGAATAAATTTCATAGCCACCCCTTCGTCATGCTCATTTTTTTGAACATTGCGTCAATTTTGAGAAGGGCAATACGTTAATCTGCCTTCTCCCCCATATTCTGTACCAAAAAAGCGTTGATAATCTTCTCTACCACCGCCTGTTCGTCCGGCGGGAGGCGGCAGTATTTGGTAAAAAGCTCCGCCGCATTGGGGGCGGGAAGATCGAGGCCGGGGATAAGGTAGACCTCGCCTGTACCGTCCCGGAGCCATTCAGGATTGACATTGAACTCCCTGGCCACGGCTTCGTAAAAGCGGGCGCTGGGGCGGGTCTTGGAACCGTTGAGAATCATCGAAATGTAGGATTGGGCGAAATCAATCCGCCGGGCAAAATCCGTCTGCTTGATTTTCAGATTGGAAAGGAAAAATTCCAGCCGGGACGCCAATGTCTTGTACACGCCCTTTATTATACCGGAAAAGCCTTATTGAATCAAATGTCGGGAGCGCCGTTAATTAAATTTTCCATATAATTCTTCGGGCTTTTTCCGGTAATTTGCTTGAACACTGTCGAAAAATAGAGCGGGTCTTCGATACCCACCGCAATGGCAATCTCCTTGATAGAACCGCTTCTCCTTTGCAGAAGCCGGGCGGCCTCCCGTATGCGGAATTCCGTCAGGTACTGCTGGGGGGAGATAAAAATCTGCTGCATAAACACCCGGTAGAGGCGGCTCCGGCTCAGACTGACGTGGCTTGCAATGTCGTTGACCGTAATAGGGCGCGAAAAATTGTTGGCGATGTAGTCCAATGGGGCGTCTGTCGGTCGGCACGGCAGACCACCGGCAGACCGGGGTACAGGGCGAAAAACTCCCCCTTTTCCGCAGTGTACTCCGTTCCCGAAAGGGTGTACACGCCTCTCCCCGCAAGAACGCCGTAAATCGCGTAGGCGTCAGGCTTTTCCAGCGGGAGGACGTAACCCCCCCCCCCCCCCCCAGGGCACTCAAAACCGGCCACCTCGTGGAGCGAGAGGGACGAAAGGGGTCTGAAATTGTTCTTGAAATAAAATTGGTACGACGGTTCCATAGGCCCTTATCGTATCATAAAAACCGCGCCGGGCAAGCGGTTTTTCCCCAAAGGCAACAATCTTCTATACTTAGGCACGATTTCTCTATGGGATAGGGCGCTCAACCGTGGGAAACTGGTATGTATAGATGGAAAGAAAAACCGGAACAAAGCTCCGTACATCGAAAGATACAGGTTGCACTATTTATCTCTAAGTGATATAATGTATCACTTTTGCGGAGGCGCGTATGACGGAAAAGAATACCCCTGAAAACGATCTTGAAGCAAGCCAAATGATAGCGGCAATACAGAAAATATCCCTGGAAGAACGGCTTACCCTGCTGTCCGAAAAACAGCGGATTTACTTGCAGGGCTACTTTGACGGCATTCTGCAAGTCTACAAGCCTCTGAAATCCGGCGCCCCGCAAAACGGCAAGCCTGGCATTATTTGCGGTGTTCTTTAGCGCGGTAACGCAAAGCGTGTCCGACACCATTTTTGAAGTTGAAACAAACAGGCGGTAAGAACATGGGACATTATGATACTACGGGCGGTTTGGGAGAGCGCGGCTGGCGGGAATTATTACCGATTGCGCTATGCTCATAAATCCAACGATACCATAAATCCGGGCAAAAAGCAAACAGATGAGGCACCATGAAGAGTGAGAACTATGACATCACAGAAGAATTCCAGAGCAATTAACGCGCACCAGAGCCGGGCTTCGCGGCGATACCTCACGAGCATCTATTACACCGAATCCGGACCTTTCAGCTATGATGAACTTATCGACCGGGCGAAGGGGCGGCTTTTCAACAACGGGAGATACGGGGCCTGCCGGGGGCTTCATCATCTCTGACCGTGGTGAGGGCGGCGGGCCAGCCGCGCTCTGGCGCTATGTGGAAGCGGCGCCCTGCTGCATCGCCCGCGCCTCATGGGAAGAAGCGTTCCGCCTCTGCGAAGCCTACCGGGGCGGCGGCTATGGCGATTGGGAGCTTGCGTCATCGGGCGAGCTTGTCGAGCTTTTGCGCTGCGGCAGGCACGGCGCTTGTGTCGATCTCAGTTCCCCCGGCTGGCATTGGGCCGGCGAGCAGGCGCAGAAAGCCGGAGTCCCGGTTAAAGACCGGGCAGCGGCAGTAAGTTTTTGGGGGCCTTCCGGCTATTGGGGAAATACGGCGGGGCATTGCGAAATTGCCGATATCGCCAATGCCTACGCGGTGCGCCCGGTACGGCGTTTTTAAAGGAGTACATTATGATTGATGAAACAGCAAAAGCCGAAGAATTCTACCAAAAATTCAAGGCACTGGTAAAACCTGATGTGGAGTTCGGGCTTCCCGACATTCCCGACGATAATGTTGAGGAGGCGCTGCGTTTTCTGGACGAAGCCGCTTCGCGGGGGCATGTCCTTGCCATGAGCGAATTGGGCATATCCTATCTCCACGGTCTTGGCGTAGACGAAGACCCGGACAAAGCCGAGACGCTCCTCCGCAAAGCCGCCGCATCCGGGGAGCCAAACGCCCAATTTACCCTGTATACGATCCTCGTCCAAAAAGCCGCTTCCCGGGAGGAGTTCCGCGAAGCCTTTGAATTTCTGATGCAAGCCGCAGAACAGGATTTCCCCCAGGCTCTTTTTGAATTGGGGATGATCTACTACCACGGCACGGCCCTTCCCCTGGGTTCGTCCCTGGCTTTTCCCCAGGATTACGCCAGGGCCGCCGATTACTGGCAGCGAGCGGCGAAGACAGGCGCGTCTGAGGCAACAGGCCACCTTGCCCTTTTATACCTCTACGGGAACGGCGTTGAAAAAGATCCGCAGAAAGCCCTTGCCCTCCTTACCCAGGCCGCCGAAGCGGATAGCTCCAATATTTTTTCATGGTATAATCTGGGAACCTTGTTCCTTGGCGGCATGGGCGATGTGGGCGTCCCCGTCAATTATCCGGAGGCGATTAAATGGCTCGAAAAGGCTGCGGAATACGGCCACCTCCATGCCCACCATAATCTTGGAATTGCCTACCGGGACGGCCTGGGGGTGGAACAGGATTTAAACAAGGCCCTTCAATGTTTTCTTATGGCATCCGGGGCTCTTGCCGAGGAGGAGGAACTTGCCTGGCCCACCGTACCCGAAGCCTGTTACGAGGCGGGAAAGATGTTTCTTGAGGGACAGGGCGTTGACGAGCCTGATTACGGGTACGCCGTAGAATGTCTGGAAAAAGCCGCCGAAATGGGGCTGCAGGAAGCAAAGGATCTGCTTGAAGCCATTGAAAAAGCGGCTTCTGAAGATGAAGAAGATAATGAGGGGGATAACTGAATAATGGCGGAAATAATTTCTGACAACCCTGATATGGGGGAAATCAACGGCTACCATGTTAAGCGCGAAATATCGGTAACTTCAGGCGAGGCGGCGGTCTACCACGGTGAAAAGGGCGGGAAGAGTTACGCCCTGAAACTTTTTTACCGGAAGCCCGATGCGGAAATCGTCAAAAAACTTTCGGTCTTAAAAAAAATCCCCGGCCTCCTCCTGCCTGTAGACTCAGGCGAATATGACGGGCGCTATTACGAAGTGATGGACTACGCCGCAGGGGGCTCCCTGGACGACAAAACGTCAGAAGGAACGTACCGCTACCTTCCCATGAGCGAGGATGCGGCGCGGAATTTCCTTGCCGAAGCCGCCCGCGCCCTTGACGCCTGCCATCAGAAAAATATTTTTCACCGGGACATTAAGCCGGGGAATTTCTTTGTTATGGAAGAAAACGCCGACTTGTCCGGCGGCGCCGCCCCTTTGAACGGCAAGGGAATATGCATCGGCGACTTCGGCATCGCGGCGGAATTCGACAGCGCCTCCCTGCTTCCCACGACAAGCTGGAAAGATTTTACCCATGCCGTGGCAATTCGGGCGAAGGCGCTCAAGATAGGAAAGGCGGCGTGATAATGACGGACAAAATTGAAACCGGCCCTTTGGGGATTGACGAAAAAAGCGAGCGGAAGGCAATTGAACTACAGGAAAAATACAACGGACTCCTGGGCGGCCCCCTGTTCGAGCCCATTGATGCGGTCGACTGGGCAAAGGACGAAATCATCTGCCATCTGTGCGGCTGGCAGTTACGCGCGGAAGACGCCAAGTGCCCCGTTTGCGGACGCAAAGTGGGCGACTTTATGGGAAACGTAAAATAGGAGAAAGGGATGG
Source organism: Spirochaetia bacterium (assembly GCA_025997895.1). Lineage (GTDB taxonomy): Bacteria > Spirochaetota > Spirochaetia > Treponematales > Breznakiellaceae > WQXQ01. The sequence goes on along the minus strand of BNVF01000020.1, from coordinate 9,413 downwards.
AAGAAAAATCTGAAATCGACTTGTGGGAAACTGACAGACAGGAAATGAAAAGATGGGAGCTGCGTTATAGGGAGGAGGAAGCTGCGGCTAAAGAATCCGAGTCGGACGGCGAAGACGACAAGCGGTTATTCAACGCCGCTTGCAACGCCTGTCATACAGGCGATCAGTTTGAAGAAAGGGCGGCGCGCTACATCCTGGCGAGGCACTTTAATAAAAAGCCGCCCAGGGAAACAATCGCCGAACTTGAAGAAAAGGCCAATGCCGGAAGCCGTGAAGCCCTCTGTATACTCGGCCTCTGCGTACTGCTCCTCGCAGACCTGCACTGCATAGTTGACGAAGCGGATGTGAACTCCCGGGGTGTTGCGCGGGTCGAGCCTGTATGGGACAGGGGGCATTTCCAAAAAGCCCTCTCGCTCCTCCGCTCCTCGGCGGAAAAGGATTTTACCCCGGCAAAATACCACCTGGGACGGGCTTATCACGCCTTGATAAAAATCATCAGCGAAGCGGTTGAGCGCAATATGGCCTATTACGAACACGCCTATACCTGGATTGAAGTGGCCGAAGCGGGGCTCTTTATTCCCCAGATACATCATATACGCCGCGCCTGCGCCAAAGCCCGTTACTGGTATGAACGGGCCGCGTCCTCCGGCTCTCTCCCGGCCCTCGTCGGCCTTGGCGACTACTATTCCGCCAACAACTTCCCCAAAGAGTTTGTCCTTCAGGACGAATACCTTTCAGCCAAGTCTTACCACATCGCGGATCGGGTGGGCAGAACCGTGAGCGAATACGCTTATGAGCGTAAATATGCCCTCAGAATCGACGACGAGGCAAAGGGCATCGTGTCCCATGCAGAACCAAATAAAGTTTTGGAAGAAATGGCTGATCGTATTGAAAAAGAAAAACTCAAAAAACGGAAACAAATCGGACTTGTAAAAAAAACCGAAAAACCAATCAACGACAAGGAGAAGAAGATGATTGACCAGACTGAACGCCTCGAAACGATGAAGGCGATTCTCGAAAAACTGCGCGAAGATTCCGGCGTATGGCTCTGCCGACCGGTGAAGGAAGGGGAAATAGAGGAATGTAACAAAAACCTTGTTGAACTTGCCCTGCCCGCAATCCCCACCAGCGGCGCAGACGACTCAAAGGGTTTATGCTACGGGGATTTCCTGAATATCCACAACGGCTTCGCCTGGAACGGCGTCGAGTTATGGGGCTGCGACATCGTAACAGAAGCGGGAAACGAACGGGGATACCGGCTCATGGACCTGATAACGATGAACGACGACTACGATGAACGCTATTGGGAAAACCACAAGCAGGAACTGCTCTACATCGGACGGGCCGACGACGACATTTACGTCTACAACGTTGACGACAAAACCTACGAAATCCGCAATATGGAAGAAGGCTGTTCTGAATGTAACAGAAGTTTCGACAGCTTTAGCGAACTCTTTGACTTCATCATCGGCGGCAGACTCGGCTGGCCCGGCTGCGGCCCCTTCGCAAACGGCGATGACGACGACAGCGACGAAGCGGCTTATGAACACGACGAAGGCCGCTACGACGGCGAAGTGTGATGAACTGTCGACAAGAGGGCTTTTTAGAGGAGTAATTATGGATTTTTTACAGGATTTCGATCCACCCAAAAAAATGACCAGGCGGGAACAAAAAATCGCCGCGATTAAAGCGGAAATAAACGCTATCTCAGGCAGTACTGCGGGTTATCTTCCCGTACCTGTTAAAGGCAAAGCGTCCGCACCAAAGGCGGACGATCCTGCGCAGGACGCCAAGCTGCTTGAACTCTACAAAAAGCTTTCCACCTTTGAGGAGGAACGGAAGAACGCCCAGGAAGAAATAATCCGCATCACAGGAAAAGACCTCGCCTCAGGTATTGCCCTCTGTAAAGAACTCCTCGCGGAAGACCCGGCGAACCAAAGCGCCGCGGACAGCCTTTTCAACTTTCTCACCGAATCGGGTAAAAAAGAAGAAGCCTTTGCCTTAACCAAAAAAACGCTTAAAGTCCTGGAAGCCGCCCGCAAAGCTGAAACAGTCGGTAAAGATGGCGAAAAACTCCGCGTTCCGCCGTCAACTGATGTCCTTGTGTGGCTTGTCCGGCAGGAAGATTACTGCCGCACGAAAAAGAAATGGGAAGACGCCGCCGCGCTCAACGAAAAAATCATCCGCACGGTGGACAAGATTCTTAAAATGGAAACATACAACGAACTTCACGAAACAGGCCCCTTCACACAGTTTATCGGTAACACATCCGCAAACAGTTTTTATTACCGCCTCCATCTTCACAAAAAAGAAGCATGGGAGCGCATCGCGGCGCTCCGCAAAAAACAGGGCGATAGCGCTGCTGCCGCCGCCGCCCGTGCCCAGGCGCGCAAAATTGCGAAGGAACAGGATTTGTTATGAGGGATAGAATATTTCATTTTGACTACAGATGTTAAGGGGAGGTATATTTTGCGATTTCATATTTTTATGATAAATGAATGGAAGCAAACAGTGATATTATTTCGGTTCCCCGTGAAACCTGCGCCGGTGGGGAAAATGAAAACAAAATTGAAGTTGATGATGACGAGCTTGAATTGTAATAATCAGAGACAGGAGTTTATTATGTCCCGTTCCCATAAAAAAAACGCCGCAGGCGGACACGCCACGTCCTCATCTGAAAAATTTGATAAAAGAACGTGGCATAAAAAGATGCGGAACCTTGAATTGCAAAAATTAAACCCTCAAAATAATGTTGAAGAACAAATACTGCCCATCGTAAAAGAAGTTTCCGACCCCTGGCTTATGAGCAAAGACGGGAAAGGCATACATTTCCTTAAAACTCAATTAAGAAAAGATATTGACGCTTATATTAATAGCTTATACAACGGCATTGACCTTCTCGTATCGCCAAATTGTGCAGTCGATGTTGAAAATTATTTTCTCGATTGTTTTAAGACCGATGATATACAAAAAATATTTTCGATGACCGATGAAGAAAAAGAAAAACTGATTGCATATATCACAGGAAAATGGACAAGGAAATAGGAGAACAGTATGGCGGATTGGATTGAGGAGAAAAACTTGAAGGATAAAGAAGACCGTTTTAGGTGCGCAGAATTGCGAAGGAGCAGGATTTGTGAGTGACAGAACCTTTCATTTTGATTGTCCCTCCTGCGGCCCCTTTGATGTCTACGCCGAAGGGGTAACGTTGTTCGAGGACATCTCCTGCCCGGGCTGCGGAAAAATTACCGGGCAAATCCCTGCCCGGCTTGCGCCCGACCTTCGTAACGTGGACATTTTCAAGACAAGGGCGGAACACCGTTTTCTCTGCGACGATTTTGAAGGGGCGGAAAACGACATTGCCACCGCAATAGAGCTTGCCCCAGGCCGCGCCGACCTCTGCGCCATTCAGAAAAAGCTGAAGGAGCGAACATGAATTTTCACATGAACCGCGCCGCCGGATGCGCAGTCAGCGTAAAAGGATATTTGGAAAAAACCAGAAAAACAAAATACTTTGGCGATGTTGAGCTTACTATTGATGATTTTTATTGTAATGCTGAATTGCGGGCGGAACTCAACGGACAGGAAATTGAGATTGGGATACTATGCCGGTTTGTCTTACTTATAGTGTTTCAGATTTAGAACAGTATAGTGACTTCTGGTTATTGGTACAAATGGATAGAGAATTAACTATAACAGGATTTGTTGGCAGATTGGATTAAGGGGAAAAATGATTTTGGCAACGGAGTAATGCAGTACGAAGCCAAGGCCGCTGAATTATTCCGCAAATCCGCCGAACAGGGTAATCCTGACGCGCAATTTGAGTTTGGAATTTGCTATGATTTTGGCAGAGGACTGGAGAAAGACAAGTCCAAAGCCGCACAATGGTATCGAAAGGCTGCGGAACAGGGAAATGAAGCCGCGCAGCAAAGACTTGATGAACTTTTGGGGGAGAAATGACTGAACCAATGAACGAAGAACAACGCGAACGATGGGGAAGCCGAACCCGCCTTGAAAGCGGACTTGAATATGAAATTCACCGTTCAGGCCGGAAGGGTGAACCGGAACGCTTTATCTACATCAGCCACTATAACGGAAAATCTCCCGTAGTGGAAATTCCCGCGGAAATTGCAGGGCTTCCGGTTACCCATATCGGCGACTTCGCCTTTGCGGGATGTGACCATGTGACAACCGTCAAACTTCCGGAGTGTCTTACCGACATAAACTGCGACGCCTTTTGTGACTGCACGGCTCTTGCGGAAATTAACATCCCCGACGCCTGCGACGGCTTCGGCGGGGACGCGTTTAAAAACTGCCCAAGCCTTCCCGCAGAAACCCGCGCCCTGCTGAAAGAGCGCGACTACTTCGGCTTAGCCGGTATTTTCGGTGAGGACGACGAGGACGAAGAACCTTCTCAAAACGATACAGAAAATGCCGAGGCCATTGTTGACATTACCGTTCAGCCTGACCATAGTGAGCCTGACGGAAACCCCGAAGAAACACTGGAATACTGCCTTCGGGAACTTCCCGCTGATCTTTGGCCCTTCGACCCAGACGAATACGACGGTATCCACCCCATGCGCCGGGATTTCCGCATGGCCCTTGCCCTTATCAAAACGGGGGCAAATGTGAACCTCCCCGATACGCAGGGCCGCACGCCCCTCCACCTTGCCGCCCTTAACTGCGAAGGGCCGGAACTCCTTACCCTGGCGGAAGCCCTCGTCAATAATGGCGCGGACGTCAACGCAGTTGACATCGAAGGGAACACGCCCCTTATACTGGCTGTTAAGACATACTTTGAAGCGGAACAGCGCCTGAGCCGCTATGATTTTATCGAGTATCTTTTAACCCACGGCGCAGACGCGGAACATAAAAACCACGAAGATACACCTGCTGAATTCGCCGCTTCCCTGATCGGCTCGCCTGTTATATGGCAGCTCCTTTATTCTCATTACCGGGAACCTTCACAAAAGCCCCTTTCAGAAGGCCGCGCCGCCCTGGGGAAAAAAGACTTCTCCAAAGCGGCCCAATGTTTCAAGGCGGTATGGGAAGCAAAGCCGGGAAACCGCTCCGCCGCTTTCAGCTACGGAGACGCCTGCCTTTACCTGGAACAATGGGACGAAGCGTTCCGGGCATTTTCCGCAGTAAAGCGGGAAGGCCGCGAAACCCCCATGCACGAAGCGCGGCGGCGTACTGCGGCTTTTTACACCGCCATCGCGCATTATAAAAAGACAGGGGAGGCCGCGCCCGCCCGTTCCGCCCTTGATGAAATGGGTATGGACATCGTGCATAATTACCTTGACTGCGCCCCTCACGCCGCCCTTGCCATCGAAGTCTTAAGCGCCCTTGAAACGGATTCCACCCAGGGCATTTCGCTCCTCCTCGGTTTCCTTCATTTGTATTACACAAAACCGGCGGATTCAGGCAAAGCCCTGGAGCATTTCATCAAAGCCGCCAAATGGCACAGTACAACAGCCGATTCCGCAAACGCCAATCCCGTCTACCGCATTACTGCGGCGCGAAAAATCATTCAAATCATCGGGCCTTACGCTTCCGGGGAAGAACTCAAACCCCGGCTGGAACGCGCCTGGGAAATCCGGGGTGAAGTGAAGCTGCGGTGGTGCGCCCAATTCGATAAAGCCGGGGACGATTATTTTGAAAAGGGCGATTTCGACGAGGCACAGACAGGCTGGAAACGCGCCCTTTACGAAGGCGGCGGTTATCTCGATGAAGCGGGCAAAGCCGCCATTAACGCGAAACTCGTCCAATTGGAAATAAAGAATGAAAGAAATCATTGAAAGACTGCACCCCAAGGCCGACGTCCTGCTCTGCCGCCCCGCGACAGACGCGGACATCGAGAAATGTAACAATGAACTCATTTTCAAGGAAATCCCCTCCGGCTATGCCGAGTTTCTCAAAATTTGCAACGGCTTACATTGGGGCGATCGCAATGACTCCGGCTTATGCCTTGAGTTTTGGGGAACCGATCAGGAAGTAGAAATGGTAAACGATACGCCGGTAGTTATGGAAAGCATGGTAATGAACAATCATTACTTCTTCGAACAATACGGAGACAATACTATCTATGATGATAACGGTGATATTTACGCTGTCTCTGACAACAAAGACCGCCTCTACCTTGGCTTTTCCCGCAGCGATGTTTACCTATACAACACGGCGAAAAACGCCTATGAAGTCAGGGAAAAAGAAGATGGCTGCAATTACGTCAAGGAAAGCTACCCCACTTTTGCGGAACTTTTTAAGGCCATTCTTGGAAACAAGGTATAAGGAAAAAACCATGAAATTTGGAAAACCGGTTCTTCATTTTTGCCCTTCATGCAACAAACCCATGAAGGAAAAAACAATTGCAAGTTACACAAGCAGAGGCGGCTTGGTATTTTCAGACGGATACCGGACCGGGCGCCCCCGTGGTACTCCCGACCTTGCGAAGTGCCCTAACTGCGGCGCAATCTTTTTTATCCATAACCTGTGGGCCGAAAAAGAAATGAGCAATGAGGAGGCTATGCACACCAAAGATATTGAGCGCCCCGAAACCGAAGACTACCTCAAGGCCATTGAAAAAGGTCTGGCGAAAAACAGGGAAGAAGAACTGCAGATACGGGAAGCCCTCTGGCGCTCCCTTAACCACGAAGTGCGCTACGACGACGATTTTACCGATGAGCAGATGAAAATCTGGGAAGAAAACAACAAAGCCCTGCTGCCTCTGGTAGAAGCCAAATATGCTGAAATGCAAAAAGCCATCGAAAATAAAAGCGGTTCCGATGATGATGATGAGAATGATGATGAAGGACAGCTTATAAATATGTTAATTACCATCATGGAGCTTCACCGCAACATGGGAATGTTTGAGGAGGCTGCTCTCACGCTGGAGCAGATTCCAGATAAGCGGTGTTGGTTTCGAAATTGTTACCGAAAAAAGCTCCATGAAAAAAACCGTCTGCCCTTCGAACTTACAAATGATGAACAGGAGGATGAATAAATGCCTGCACGGAAAAGCCCTCATGAAAGTAGCCCCGAAGAACTTAAACGTATTGCGGAGTACGCAAAGAAAATGGCCCTGAACCGCAAACGTCCGGCGTCAAAGGAAATGCAATTTGAAACCCCCGACAAAACCTTGTACTGCAAAAAATGCGGAACCACGAATTACATCTACAGCGATATGCCGCCGCCTTATAAATGCGATAATTGCGGAGGCCCCCTGTGAGAGAAGACCTTGATTATAAATAAACTTGATGTGGTAAAAGCCGTCAATTACGAATGGGCTGCCAGTGATGATAAAAAGATAATGCTCCGCATCCCGGCGCGAAAGACCCCTGCGGGCAAAGACAGCGCAAAAATTTTCTACCACGATTCAGCAGGCGCCTTTTTGGAACGAAACGCCGCCGAAATTATTCTGGTTCCCGATATGCCCCTTCAAGTATGGTGTATGCTTGAACGGACTGAAAAAATTCTTGTCGCCGAATACAAGACAAAAGCAGGAAAAACTTTTGACCAATGCCCGCTTGCAGATACCTATGAAGCGATAGTTGTCAAAACAGACGTAAAATTTTCGCAGCAAGGAGACAAATAATGGTAACACTCATAGAGGCCGGCGGCTGGTCGGTAAAAGGCAAACGTCCTCTAAACGAAGATTCATTTTTTGCCGGAAATGTACGGGGCGGGGCTGCTTTGACAGAAGCCGCCAATAAGGTCCGGGGCGGCCAGCTCATTTACCGGCAAACTTGGCGGAGAAGGCCGCTTCTTTTTTGTCGCAGACGGCATGGGCGGTCACGATGCGGGAGATGCGGCAAGCTCTTTTCTTACCGAAAAAATTCCCGCAGCGCCCCATCCCCTGGACAGAGAATCACTTGAACGGCACATCATTGCCGTCCACGAGGCGCTGCTATCCTTTGCCAAAGAGCGGGGCTCACCCAACATGGGCTCAACCCTTGCGGGTATTCTCTTGCAGGAAGGAGAGTCCGCCTGGTACAACCTTGGGGACAGCCGGGTCTACCGTCTCCGCCGGGGCTACCTTTCCCAGCTTTCAAACGACGACTCCCTTGCCGCAATCGCTCCGGGCTCCCCGTCAAACATTATCACCAACGCCATGGGCGCGGGCCTTGCAAGCGTCTTCGTTCAAAGCCGCTTTTCTCCTTCGCTAGCCGTTTCCGGCGATGTGTTTCTTATGTGCAGCGACGGCGTTCACGGTGTTATAGATGACGATACCCTCGAAACAATGCTCGGCGCAAAAACCGAACCGGAAGAAACCGCCCGTAAGCGGAGGTACGAACAGGTATCTTTTTTTAATATCACGCATCTTGGCGGTCAAATTGTCAAATGCGGTTTTGCATTGGGCGGTTGCCACGGGGGTGCGGGTGGATTCGTCTTTGGCTTTGTTGAGGGCTTCTTCCGCAATGTTTATCAGGCCTTCTAGGGCGACTTGAACGGGGGCGGCTATGTTCCACTCCGTGTCGTGGGTGCTGAAGGCGGTGTTCCAGACGTTCGCCATTGATAACTGGTCTGTGCGGCTTGCTGAGAGCCAATCGGTTCTTTGTGCCATGTTTTTTTACTTCTTGTTTACTCGAAAATGGGTATTTTTGCCCCAAAATAGGGTTTTATCTGAGGACTTGGGGGTAAAGTCTAAAGACTTGGGGGTGAAGTCTAAAGACTTTGGAGTAAAGTCTAAAGACTTTGGGGTAAAGTCTAAAGACTTGGAGGTGAAGTCTAAAGACTTGGGGGCGTTGTCTAAAGACTTTGCTGTATTTTTGCCCCTGATTAGGGTGGTTTTGTCTGAAAATGAGGAAATTTGCTTAAAAACAGGGTGTTTAGTAGTTCTGTCTAGTAGATTTTTTTGAGACTTATCTGTATAATATGAGCCGTGAGCCGTGAGCCGTGAGCCGTGAGCCGTGAGCCGTGAGCCGTGAGCCGTGAGCCGTGAGCCGTGAGCCGTGAGCCGTGAGCCGTGAGCCGTAGGGCGTTTTCTGTCTTTATGCCTACCGTTGCCAAAAACATAGATATATTGTCTCTCTTTCGATTGAAAGTGTCAAGTTAAAGACGCAAAAAATTCGTTTTGGGGGTGGGAATTTTTAGCGAAAAACGACATAGGGCGGGTGTGCGAAGCACTACCGCCCGTCTTCTGCTTTTCTTCTTTTGGGGATAAATTTCAGGCGGCATGGACGCCGCCTGCTACGGTGAATTTGGGGCAAAAAAACTTTGCTTTTAGGGTAATTTTGGGGAATATATTCTGATATATAATGCAACATATAATAGGCGTTATCAAAGCGGTCTGCGCTATGGGTTGCGCCGTCCTTGATACTACGGCGGTTTTTATGCATAATCCGGCCGCATTTGAACACGAAATCCGAAACACTTGAACAAAAATCCGAAAATATTTGAACACTCGTCCGGTCGGA